>DRQB01000001.1 GCA_011330645.1 Campylobacterota bacterium
AAAGCACAACGTGTGGCAGATTATTTAGGGATAAAAGTACATTTTCATGACCTATCCAATGCATTTAAAGAAGAGGTCTATGACTATTTTGTAGAGAGTTATAAAGCGGGACTTACCCCGAACCCCTGTGTCATGTGTAACCGTACCATTAAGTTTGGTAAGATGGTAGAGTTTGCCGATGAAGTAGGTGCCCAGTATGTAGCTACAGGGCATTATATCAAGTGTGATGGTGAGTTTATTTATGCAGCAGAAGATGCCAATAAAGATCAGAGTTACTTCCTATGTGAAGTCAAAAAAGAAGTGTTGCCTAGACTTATATTTCCTCTAGGAACCTGGGTAAAACCAGATGTTAAAGCGTATGCGGCAAACATTGAAGTACTCCAAGACTTTGCCACACAGGCTGAGAGTTCGGAAATCTGTTTTGTGGAAAACACGTATGACGAAGTACTTGCCAAACACATGGACATCAATGTCCCAGGTGAAACGGTAGATACAGAAGGTAATGTTGTTGGTACACATAAGGGCTATATGCACTACACGATAGGAAAACGTAGAGGTTTTACTGTAGATGGTGCACATGATCCACATTTTGTACTTGATATTAAACCAGACTCCAATCAAATTGTAGTAGGAACAAAAGAAAAACTTGAAGAGAATGCTTTTGAAGTGAAAAAGATTAATCTGTTTAAAGCATTAAGCGAGTTTGATTGTCATGTGAAAGTACGCTATCGAACCACAGCGGTACCTTGCCATGTTAAGATAGAAGGCGAGAGAGCCAAAGTGACACTTCAAGAACCAGTATTTGGGTTGGCACATGGGCAGATAGCAGCCTTTTATGAAGGTGATAAATTGTTGGGTGGTGGGGTAATCTGTTAAGCGTCATGAAGATGCTTTGAGATTTATTTCTTTTTCTTTTTTCGATCCCTTTTTTCTTTTTCACACTTCTCTTCTTTTACCGAACGTATCCATAACCAGTTAAGTAAGAAGTAGATAAGTGTTGAGACGACGATGGAATAAAAGGCTGTACCCACATAAAGAGGTACAAAGATATCACCCATATGCGCAGAAAACCATTCTAAAGTAAGTTCAATATTGTCTATGCCTTCTCTTCCTAAGATGAAGTTACCCGTTAAGTACTCCATATAATACATTGGTGGCATAGTAAAAGGGTTACTTAACCACACCATAGCGATGGCTATAGGTACATTAAAACGTATAAAAGGTGTGGTGGCAACGACAGCTAACATTTGCATTGGCATCGGGATGAAACCCCAAAAAAGACCAATCAGCACACCTCTTGTAATCATTTTTCTGTTGATGTTGAAATAGGCTCTTGGAAGATTATATTTTTCTAAAAAGGTATCGAGCTTGCCTTTGCCGGAGGCTTTTTTTCTAAAGAATTTTCGTATCATTGGTATCCGTGATTATCATTTTGCGTTCCTAAGTGTAATACTCCATCCCTTTAAATACCCTTGTAGAGTATATTCAGAGGCTTTATATCAACTTTTGTGTAAAATACGCGTATCAAATTACTCACATAAGGTCATATTATGAGCGGATATATGCTTTTTTCTGGAACATCCAACCCACAACTTGCTAAAGAGATAGCGACTTACCTTGAAATGCCTCTAAGCGAAGCAACCATTAATCGTTTTTCAGATGGGGAAATCTCTGTACAGATTGCAGAGTCAGTACGTGGTAAAGATGTGTTTATTATCCAACCGACCTCCGCACCAGCCAATGCCAACTTGATGGAATTACTTATTATGACAGATGCATTGAAACGTTCAAGTGCTAAGTCGATTACCGCAGTAGTACCATACTACGGTTATGCAAGACAAGACAGAAAAGCTGCACCTCGTGTACCCATCTCTGCAAAACTTGTAGCCAATCTTATGGAAACAGCAGGTATCACACGTATGGTCACAGTGGATCTTCATGCATCTCAAATTCAAGGTTTCTTTGACATCCCTGTAGACAACCTTTATGGTGCTATTTTGTTTATGGACTATATCAAAGCGAAGAACTTTCCCAATCCAGTCATTGCTTCACCAGATATTGGAGGCGTTGCCAGAGCGAGATATTTTGCAAGTAAATTGGGACTAGATATGGTGATTGTCGATAAACGTCGTGAAAAAGCCAATGTAGCAGAAGTGATGAACGTGATTGGTGATGTTGAAGGTAAAGATATTATCTTGATCGATGACATGGTAGATACAGCAGGAACGATGGTTAAAGGTGCTGCTGCACTTAAAAAACTGGGTGCTAACTCAGTTATGGCATGTTGTACTCACCCTGTACTTTCAGGTCCTGCATATGAACGTATTGAAGAGGGTGAATTAGATGAATTGGTCGTAGCAAATACGATCCCTATGACAAAAAGTTCTAAAAAGATTAAAATGCTTTCTACTGCTTCTATGCTTGGTGAAGTTATTAGAAGAGTACATAACAACGAGAGTGTAAACTCTCTTTTTGAGTCAAATACATAATTAGTGATTGACAGTCAGCTGTGTCCACTTCAGCTTTAAACATTTATTACAAACCGTATCGATAGTGGCAGTGTTTATTTAAGGAAATAATTTGGCAAATAAAGTACCACAGAAGAATATACGTAACTTCTCTATCATCGCACATATTGACCACGGTAAGTCTACTTTGGCAGACCGTATCATACAAGAGTGTGGAGCGGTAACAGACCGTCAGATGTCTGCACAGGTGATGGACACTATGGACATTGAAAAGGAACGTGGAATTACCATAAAGGCACAGTCTGTACGTTTGGACTATGTCAAAGATGGTGAACACTACATTCTTAACCTCATTGACACTCCGGGGCATGTAGATTTCTCTTATGAAGTAAGCCGTTCTTTGGCTTCTAGTGATGGAGCATTGCTCATCGTAGATGCT
>DRQB01000002.1 GCA_011330645.1 Campylobacterota bacterium
CATAGAGTCTAGCATCACTTCACTGGTAGCTGGTACTGTTGCCAAACCACTGTGTGACAAAAACGGTGTAAGTAGAGAAAAACTTGCTTACATCTGTGACTCCACCTCTGCACCCATCTGTTCACTCATCCCACTCAATGCTTGGGGTGCTTTGCTACTAGGACTCATCGTTACGGCGATAGATGGCAATGTCATAAAAGGTGATGGTGTTTCACTTCTTGTTGCATCCATCCCCTATAATTTTTACTCCATCATTACCTTAGTCATCGTACTATTCGTTATCTTCTTCAAGTTTGACATAGGACCTATGAGACAGGCAAAACCACAACCCTACAATGTCACACACCTAGAACACGAAGGCAAAGCTACACCATGGGCGATGATACTCCCCTTACTTGTCATGGTAGCAGCTGTACCTACGGGACTTTACCTCACAGGAAAAGGTGATATCTTCAAAGGCTCTGGCTCTACCTCTGTTTACTACGCTATCATCGTGACCCTTCTGTTTATGTATGTCTACTATCTGGGTACAAAGATGCTTTCACACAAAGCTTACTTTAAAGGATTCTACGAAGGTTTGGGCGATATGATACCCGTTATGCTCATCTTGATGTTTGCCATATTCATAGGTAAAGTCATAGGTGATTTAGGCACTGCAAAGTACCTAGCACATCTACTCTCTGGCAACTTTAGCCCCGTTCTCATGCCACTACTCATTTTTGTTGTAGCAAGCATCACCGCATTTAGCACAGGAACAAGCTGGGGAACATTCTCCATCATGATGCCTATAGGCTTGGCACTTGGAGCAAGTATGGGCTTAGACATCCCACTTGTCATCGCAGCAGTCATTTCTGGAGGCATCTTCGGAGACCACGCCTCCCCTATCTCAGATACCACCATCATCTCATCCATGGCAGCAGGCTGTGACCATATGGAGCATGTGAGAACCCAGTTGCCTTATGCGTTGATAGGTGGAGTTTTGGCTGGGGTTGGGTTTTTGGTGGCTGGGTATTTTAGTGCTAATTTTATCTAATATAAAAATTAAAAAGATAGGAGAAAACGATGATTAAGAACTTTATTGAGCAAAAATTTCATACTTTTATTAAAAATAGATATAAGGGTAGAAATGATGATTTTATAGAATCAAAAGTAATCCCTACATACAAAATATTCTATGCAATTTTATTATCTCTATTAGCTTTATTATTGATTTCTCTACCTTTACTTTTTTTATTGCCTAAGTTAGCTGTTATTACAGTACTTATATCCATAATAATTTTAATGTTATCCCCTATTTGGATTATATATAGCCCCTACATACTATTCAGTGACAAGGTAATTGCATTTTTCGTTGCATTTATTTATTCTATCGGTGTATTTGCAGCATCATACTATATTTTTCAAGATGCTTATAATTCTAATGCTTTTCATGTAAGTTATTTGAAAGGAACAAATTTTGGTACATGGTTCTATTACAGTATCGTAATTTTTTCAACTCTTGGATTTGGAGATATCGTACCTAAAAATGATGTAGCAATGTATGCAATTATTTTACAAATTTTATTTCACTATATTTATATGTTCTTTGGGTTTTCAATCCTTATGCAGCGTTCCAAGTATAGAGATAAAATGATTTTATCAGTATTAAAATCATATAAATGATTTATATGATTTGTTACTCGTTACCATTCATCCTTGGTGCTAATGCATACTTCAATTTTTATCTAAAATAAAACCTCAATATTATTTCGATTTCATTGTCGGGGAGAGGACACCCCGACCTACGGTAATATTATGCTAAAATACAATCAAAACACTCTATTGGATATATCATTATGAAACTCTTAGTCTCAGCCCTAGAACCCTCCTCTAACCTCCACTTAAAAGAGGTACTGAAACATACGCAAGATGTAGAGCTCATGGGTATCTTTGACAAGAGCATAGAAAATGGTACACCACTGTATGACATTAGTGAGATGGCTATTATGGGTGTGGTGGATGCACTGAAGAAATTACCTTGGTTCTTTAAAGTAGCAGATGAGATGGTGGAGCTTGCCAAAGATGCAGACAAAGTGCTTCTTATGGACTCTTCAGGTTTTAATTTACCTTTAGTAAAAAAGCTCAAAACGGCGTATCCTGACAAAGAGATAATCTACTACATTTTACCGCAAATATGGGCAAGCCGACCCAAACGTGCCATAAAACTAGAACAGTACTGCGACAAACTCTTAGGCATACTTCCTTTTGAAGTAGACTACTACCCACAAGGCAAAGCAGAGTATGTGGGACACCCTCTGCTTGATGAGATAAACGTACACAGAATAGAAGAAGATACGAGAAATGTCATAGCCTTTATGCCAGGCTCACGAAAATCTGAGATAACCCGTCTCATGCCTATCTTCTTGGAACTTAGACGTAAACTGGGTAATGACATCCGTCCACTGCTGGTCATCCCACCTTCGTTTAGTAGAAACAAGATAGCAAAACTCTACAGGGGAAACCGTGAGTTTGAAGTGGTACGTGACACCCATGAGGCACTTAGACGTTCTGAATTTGCCTTTATCTGTTCAGGTACTGCTACGCTGGAGGCTGCACTTATCGGTGTGCCTTTTACGCTTGCTTACATCGCTAAAAAAGTAGATTTTTTCATAGGTACCAAACTGCTTGGCATCAAACAAGTCGGACTTGCAAATATCATATTGACCAACTACAACAACACCATACTGCACAACGAAATACTCCAAGAAGAAGTCACAGTTGACAAGCTCTTAAAAGAGTACTACAATACCGACCGAGAAATCTTCGCCAAAAAGGCAGAAGAGTTACGTACATACCTAGGACATGGAAGTTCTAAGAATGTTGCGAAAATCATAATGGAGTCATAATGCTAGTACATATATGTTGCAGTGTCGATAGTCACTATTTTCTCCAAAAACTCCAAGAAGAGTACCCAGAAGAAAAACTTACAGGGTTTTTCTATGACCCAAACATCCACCCTTACTCTGAGTACTACTTACGTCTGCTTGATGTCAAACGTAGTTGTAAAATGCTGGGTATTGACCTCATTGAGGGTGAGTATGATGTTGAAAAATGGCTCTCTCTTGTAAAAGGATGGGAGAGTGAACCAGAGAAAGGTGCACGCTGTGGTATCTGCTTTGACAGACGTTTTGAAGTCTCTGCACACAAAGCCAAAGAACTGGGAGAATCGAGCTATACCTCTACACTCCTAACCAGTCCTAAAAAATCACTCGAACAACTACAGCTTGCAGGTGATGTACTAGGAGAAAGTTTAGGTGTCAAATTTGTAGCCCCAGACTATAGAAAAAACTCAGGGACACAAGAGCAAAACATCTTAGCCAAAGAGGATGCCCTTTACCGTCAAGACTACTGTGGATGCCTTTATGCACTTAACATTCAAAGAGATCAACAAGAAAAACTTGCAGATGAACTCTTTGTGCCACTCTCAGGTCAGGTACAACCAGAGTCTATAGAAGAACGTATAGAGATGTATGAAAAACGATGGAAACTTGAAGAGGAAAACAAACCCTATAAAATCATCAAACAGCGTTTTTTAAACTGGCGTCTAACTATGGGTTGGCTTAAAGTACGTAAAGTGATTACCCCTGCACATTTTTTACCCTATTCTAGTATCAAAAACGAATACAGTAGAGGAAAAATAGAATATCACATCGCAGAGGTACATCACATGAACCGTGATGAGGTACGCTTTATTACACTCGAAACATACAATCAGCTTGCCAATACAAACTATCTGAGCGTGACTGAACTTATCTATAATCCTCCTGCTTTTTCTGACGAAGTGAATTTACGTGCCAAATTGGGTGTAACCCCGTATGATATATCAGTGATACTTGTTGTTGATACAATACCAGATAAAAAAATAGAAATACGCTGCCAAAGTCGAACCTTTAGTGATGTAAAAGAAGTCCTTATAGAACTTTAAAGTTCATAATCAATTATTTACTAACTTTTAGATAAAATATACCAAATTATTATCTAAAGGTTTCCTAGTGCTTTATAACGTTGTTGAAATTCAAAAAATACTCCCTCACAGATATCCATTTCTATTGGTAGATAGAATTACTGACCTCAGACAAGGTGAATTCATAGAGGGTTACAAAAACATATCTATCTCAGAACCTGTATTTCAAGGTCACTTCCCTGACCATCCTATCTATCCTGGTGTGATGATTATTGAAGGTATGGCACAAGCTGGTGGTGTACTTGCATTTAAGAGCATGGACAACGCAAGCCAAGAAGAGATAGAAAATAAAGTCGTTTACTTCATGAGTATCGACAAAGCAAAATTCCGTGCTCCTGTGACGCCAGGAGATAAACTGGTTTATAAAATCAATGTTATTAAAAACAAAGGTGCAGTATGGCAACTAGATGCCAAAGCATATGTAGATGACAAAGTCGTAGCACAAGCTGAACTCAAAGCTATGATTGTGGACAAATAGGTTTTGGTATGTCTTTAATACACCCAACAGCAGTCATAGAGGATGGTGCCATTTTAGGAAAAGATGTTTCTGTAGGCCCTTTTGCCTATATTGGTTCACAAGTCAGCATTGGGGACAACACTACGGTAGCTTCTCATGCAGTCATTGAAGGGAAAACAACCATCGGAAAGAACAACCGCATTTTTTCACACTCTGCTGTAGGGACTATACCACAAGACCTGAAGTTTAATGGAGAAGATGTAGAACTTATTATCGGTGATAACAATACCATTAGAGAGTTTACATTACTTAACCCGGGTACGAAAGGTGGCGGTTCCGTTACTAAAATAGGAAACGGCAACCTTTTAATGGGTTATGTACATTTAGGACATGATGTCATTCTTGGAGATGGCTGTATCTTGGCAAATGGTGCAACGCTTGCTGGGCATGTAGAACTGGGGAACCATGTCGTTATCGGTGGTCTTACTCCTATACATCAGTTTGTACATATAGGTGACTTTGCTATGATAGGTGGGGCGTCTGCCTTGGCACAAGACATTCCTCCATACTGTTTAGCTGAAGGAAACCGTGCAAACCTGAGAGGCCTTAACCTTACAGGGCTAAGAAGAAGTATGGAAAGAGAAGATATCAATGCACTGAAAGTAGCCTATAGAGAACTTTTTGAGCAAGGAAACCCACTACAAGAAGTGGCACAAAAACTTTTTGATACAACAGAGTCAGAAAAAGTCAAAAAACTTTGTGAGTTTATAAAAACCTCTAAAAGAGGTATACCTTTTAATAGAACTAAGAATGAGGACAAATAATGAATACTAAAGCATGTAGCTTTTGTGAAGCCAAAGAGAGTGAAGAAAATCCTCTTATCGCAGGGGAAAATGCATACATTTGCTCAAACTGTGTAGTCTCTGCCTATAAAATTTTATTTGGAGAAGAAGACTCCGATGAACTTACAACAAGTGAAGAGACACATATACTCTATACACCTAAAGAGATAGACAGTATGCTTTCTGAATATGTTATCGGTCAAGAGAAAGCGAAAAAAACCCTTTCTGTTGCTGTTTATAACCACTATAAACGTATTTTTAAAGACAATGTAGAAGATGCTACTCAAATTTCGAAGTCGAATGTTCTACTCATCGGACCAACAGGTTCGGGAAAAACACTTTTAGCACAAACCATTGCTAGATTTTTAAATGTACCTATTGCCATTGCTGATGCGACAAATCTTACAGAAGCTGGCTATGTAGGAGAAGATGTAGAAAACATTCTTACCAAACTGCTCATGGCAGCAGATGGTGATCCTGTACGCGCAGAACAAGGTATCGTATTTATCGATGAAGTAGACAAAATCGCTCGTATGGGTGAAAACCGTTCTATTACACGTGATGTCTCTGGTGAGGGAGTGCAACAAGCCCTACTCAAGCTTATAGAAGGCTCTGTGGTAAACATCCCACCAAAAGGTGGACGCAAACACCCTAACCAAGACTTCATACAGATAGACACATCAAATATCCTCTTCATCTGTGGAGGTGCATTTGATGGGCTTAATGATATTTTAAAAAGAAGATTGGGTGCAAATACACTTGGATTTGGACAAGAAAAACGTTCTAAAAAAGAGGAAGAAAACCTTCTTCATTTGGTGGAAGCCGATGACTTAGTAAGTTATGGTCTCATCCCCGAGCTCATTGGACGTCTCCATGTACTTGCAACACTCGGTGAAATAAGCAAAGAAGATATGGTACGTATTTTGATTGAACCTAAAAATTCATTGGTAAAACAATATCAAAAACTTTTTGCCATCGATGATGTCAAACTCACTTTTGAAGAGGATGCCCTTGCACATATTGCACAAAAAGCCATCGATAGAAAAACGGGTGCAAGAGGTTTACGTTCGATACTTGAAGAGATACTCTTGGATATTATGTATGAACTTCCAGAACTCGCGGGATATGAAGTTGTCATAACAGATGAAGTTGTAGTATCTGGTGCAAAACCTTTATACATCAAAAATAAAAAAACAGCATAACAACACAAAGGAAAAAGAAGAATGTTTAAAAGAATACTAGGAATGTTTTCTAACGATTTAGCGATCGACTTAGGAACTGCAAATACACTTGTACTTGTCAAAGGACAGGGTATCTGCATTAATGAACCTTCAGTTGTTGCTATTCAATATGATAAACATGGTCAAGAGCGTATCTTGGCAGTAGGACAAGAAGCCAAAGATATGGTAGGGAAAACACCTGGTAATATCAAAGCAATTCGTCCTATGAAAGATGGTGTTATCGCTGATTTTGAAGTCACTGAAATGATGATTCGTTATTTCATTGAGAAAGCACATAAAAGAAAAGGCTTTTTCTCTCCTCGAATCATTATCTGTGTACCTTATGGACTTACACAAGTGGAAAGACGTGCCGTAAAAGATTCTGCTGAAAATGCAGGCGCGCGTTACGTTTATCTTATTGAAGAGCCTATGGCAGCAGCTATTGGTGCAGGTGTGCCAGTCAAAGATCCAAATGGTAACCTCGTAGTTGATATTGGTGGAGGAACCACAGAAATTGGGGTGACTTCTCTTGGTGGATTGGTACAAAGTAAATCTATCCGTATCGCAGGAGATCATATTGATCAAGCCATTGTTGACTACATCAAAAAGAACTTTAACTTGCTTATTGGTGAACGTGTTGCTGAAGAGCTTAAAATCAAAATAGGGACAGCCATTCCACTTGATGAAGAACTCACTACAACTGTACGTGGTAGAGACCAAGTAGAAGGATCTTTGGCTTCTATGGAAATCACATCAGAACATATTAGAGCAGCAATCAAAGATTCGCTTGAAGAGATAGCTGATGCATTACAGTCTGTACTTGAACAAACACCACCTGAACTTGCAGGAGACATTGTAGAAAATGGTATCGTTCTTACTGGTGGAGGCGCACTTATTAGAGGATTGGACAAATATCTTTCTGATGTGGTGAAACTACCAGTATATATTGCAGAAGACCCACTTTTAGCTGTGGCTAAAGGAACAGGAAAAGCACTTGATGAGATAGATTTACTTCAGCAAATG
>DRQB01000003.1 GCA_011330645.1 Campylobacterota bacterium
AGGCCTGAAGCTCTCTAAATGAAGCAAGGTCAAGTCTCAATGTACCAGAAACTTGTTTTGTTGCTTTAATCTGAGCAGCACCACCAACACGTGAAACAGAAAGTCCAACGTTAATTGCCGGTCTGATACCTGAGTTAAAGAGGTCAGTCTCAAGGAAGATTTGACCATCAGTAATAGAGATAACATTTGTTGGGATATATGCCGCAACATCACCTGCTTGTGTTTCAATGATAGGGAATGCAGTAATAGAACCAGCACCTAACTCATCAGAAAGCTTTGCAGCACGTTCTAGTAGTCTTGAGTGTAGGTAGAAAACATCCCCTGGGTATGCTTCACGACCCGGAGGACGTCTTAAGATAAGTGACATCTCTCTATATGCAACTGCGTGCTTAGAAAGGTCATCATAGAAAATAACTGCATGTCTACCATTGTCTCTGAAGTACTCAGCCATAGTTACACCGGCATATGGAGCAAGGAACTGTAACGCTGAAGACTCAGCAGCACCTGCAGTTACGATGATTGTATAATCCATTGCACCATGCTCTTCAAGTTTTTTCACTGTTGCAGCTACTGTTGATTGTTTTTGACCAATCGCAACGTAGATACATACAACATCTTGACCTTTTTGGTTGATAATTGTATCGATAGCCAAAGTTGTTTTACCAGTTTGTCTATCACCAATGATAAGCTCTCTTTGTCCTCTACCAACTGGTACAAGTGCATCAATCGCTTTGATACCTGTTTGAAGTGGCTCATGTACTGATTTTCTAGCCATGATTCCAGGTGCTTTTTCTTCGATAAATCTTTGCTCTGCAGCCTCGATTGCGCCTTTCCCATCTACAGGCTCACCAAGTGAATTTACCACTCTACCCATCAATGCATCACCTACTGGTGTTTTAAGAAGATCGCCTGCTCTTTTTACGCTCATACCTTCTTTAATCCCTGCACTTGAACCAAGAACAACAACACCAACGTTTGCTTCTTCAAGGTTTAATACAAGACCTTTTGCACCATTATCGAACTCTACAACTTCTCCAGCCATAACATTGTTAAGACCATATACTGTTGTAATACCATCCGCGATACCTACTACTTTTCCTATTTCATTGATGTCAACATCAATTTCAAAGTTTTCAATTCTTTCTTTGATAATCGAAGAGATTTCATCTGCTTGCAATTTGTTTGCCACTACTACTCCTTTACTTTAGATAACTATAGTGATTTCTTAATGAAATCAATTAATTGTTCTTTAACTCTCTGCTTAGAGAAGTTTACCTCAATACCTAAATCATCCACTGATACACGT
This sequence comes from Campylobacterota bacterium, assembly GCA_011330645.1. Taxonomy (GTDB): domain Bacteria; phylum Campylobacterota; class Campylobacteria; order Campylobacterales; family Sulfurovaceae; genus Sulfurovum. The sequence continues at coordinate 1,307 of DRQB01000003.1, forward strand.
AAACCATCAAGATCTGATTTCTCTTGCTTAAGTTTAATGCTTGAACCTGTATATTTTTTAAGTGTCTTTTCAAGATTACCTAATGCAGCTGCATCAAGTGTCTCTTTTGATTTTAAAACACCTTCATACTCATTTGAAACTTTTTGTAAGTCCGAATTAAGTACTTTTGCAATCGCAGGAATCAAATCAAGTCTTTTGTTTTCACCCAAGATTTTGATAAAGTTCACAAGCGTTACATCTGCACCCTCACCAAGTGTAGATAAAATCATTTCTGTTTTTTTCTCATTCGGAACGATAGGTGAAAGAAGTACTGTTCTTACTTCTGGTGTATCAATAGCCACTGTGAGTACATTGAGTACGTTAGCCACAGCAGATATATCTTTTATCACAGAGGAAAGTGCTTTTGCATATCTTTTAGCGATTAATTCTTCCATACTATGCCACCTTCCCATCAACTTTTGTGGAAATAATATCAACCACTTTTTTCTCATCAAGCATAATATCATCATTTGTGATATTCTCACTCAATACTTCATCAATTGCTTCTCGTGCAGATTTACGCTCTTCTAGTGCAATTTTTTCTTCAAGTTGCTTAACCATATTGTCTAAATCATTTTGATTTGATTCTGCAATTTTTTGAGCCAGTAACACTGCCTCATTTTTTGCATCTGCAATAATTTGATCTGCTTTCTTCTCAGATTCATCTAAACGTATTTGAGCTTCTTTTTTCTCATCTTTTGCAGCTTGAAGTTTTTCTTCAATCTCTTTAAGTTGCGCAGCAATTCCTTCACTTCTACCTTTAAAAAAGTTTTTAATAGGATTTGCTATCAAGTAATAAAGCAGTGCCACAAAAATAGTAAAGTTAACGATTCTTGGAAAGAAGTCACTCTCTCTACCTGTTTGAGCAAAATAACGTGATGTTTCCCCATCTGCATGTCCACTTGCCATTAGTATAGCTGGGACTACAAGTAAAGATAGTAATGCGATTTTTTTCATATATCTCCCCTTTCTTATAGTTTGCTAAACTTAGCTTTTAGACTCTCTTTGAAAAGAGGCATTTGTGAGAGTAACTCATTTTTAAGATTCTCTTTTTCTGAAGTTAGTTTTTCAACGAAACTTTCATACGCTTTATCGAGCTCACTCTGTTTTGTTTCAACTTTACTTGCAGCCAATGTTTTTTCATCATCAATTGCTTTCTGTCTTATGTTCGCAGCTTCATTTTTAGCATCGCTAATAATGGCATCTGCTTTAGCATTGAGTTCATCCGTGTTACCACTGACACTTTTTGCAGCTTCCAAATCTTTTGCTATTGAGGCATCTCTGTCATCCATGAATTTCACGAGTGGCTTAAATAGCATATTATTTAAAAGAACAAGAAGCGTCAGAAATAAGACAAGAACAAACAACATCAATGGTAAATGTAGGTCAAGCATTAAAACTCCTCATGTAATTTCGCGCTATTTTATCATTTTTGTCATGAGGGGTTGATTAAATATAGAAGTTTTTATGAAAAGATTGAGGATTGCTCTTATTTTAAAATACGTCCTAGAAGTGATGCAGATTTTTTTTCATTGACAGAAGCTAATAATTCTAAAAAATTTTCAATATCTTGATCATCTTTAAATTGAATTTCAATACTTTTTGTTTTAATTTTATGTGTAAAAGGAAGTACTTTTTTTAACTCATTTTCATATTTTTCAATAAAAGAGCTATTTTTAGTTTTAGTGCTATTAGAAGTTGCATTACTTTTATAGCCTTTCACCATATTTTCAGTCTCACGTACAGAGAGTTTCTGACCGATGATACTATCAATTAAAACTTTTTGTTTTCTTTCATCCAAACCAACACATACTTTTGCATGTCCTTGTGAAATTTTTCCAGTAATCAATTGTTCTTGGGCATACTTTGAAAGTGATAATAAACGCATGGTATTTGTGATTTGAGAACGACTTTTATGTACAATACTAGAGAGTTCATCATGGGTAATATTATGTACTTCTATGAGTTCAGCATAGGAATTAGCAAGTTCAATAGCATTCAGATTTTCACGTTGTATATTTTCAAGTAGCGCCAATTCGCGAAGCTTGATATCATCAATACCTGCATCAGCAATAATCGCTTTAATCGTTTCAATTTTCGCTAGTTTATGTGCTCTAAGACGACGTTCACCCGCAATGAGCAAATAGCCATCTTCCTTTTCAATAACAACAATGGGCTGAAGTAATCCATGTTCTTTAATCGACTGGCTTAATTCTTTTAAGGCATCTTCATCAAAATGTTTACGTGGTTGAAAAGGATTGGGAGTAATCGTATCTATCGCAAGTTCTGCGACTCTGGCACCTTGGGCTTCAAGTTCAAAACTATCTAACTCAGAGAGATCTTTTTCATACGCTTCTTCTACTTCAGAAAGGATTTCTCCCAAGCCTCTACCTAATGCCATTTTAACCTCTTACTATCACTGTTGCAAGGTCTCTATAAGCCAAAGAACCTTTAGAACTTGTTGCATAATTTGTCACAGGTTTACCGAAGCTTGGTGCTTCAGCAATCTTCACATTACGTGGAACAACAATACATTCTTTCCCTTTTCTCACGTGAAAAAGTTTATCTTTAAAATGATGAGACAAGTCTGCCAATACTTGTTTAGAAAGGTTGTTCTGTCCTGAATACATTGTAGGTAAAAAACCTTTGATTTTAAGCTTAGGATTAATCGTTTTTTTCAAAAGACTTACGGTGTTAAGAAGTTGTGCCAAACCTTCTAATGCGAAAAATTCACACTGTATAGGAATGATTACTGAATCTGATGCGCTTAGTGCATTTATGGTTATAGGTCCTAATGCGGGAGGTGAATCAATAATAATAAAATCATATTGAGAAGAGACTTCTTTAAGTTTGGCCTTTAATACAAGTTCTCTATTTTTCTTATTTGGATTATAAAACTCTTTTTCTATCCCAACAAGTCCAATATTTGATGGAGCCAAAGAGAGATTTTCTATGGCTGTCTTAAGTACCACTTCTGAAAGTTTTTTTGAGCCTATGAGGACATGATAGATATTGAATTCATAATCCCCTCTCGAAAAGCCCAAAGATGTTGTTGCATTTGACTGTGGGTCAATATCGAGTAAAAGTACTTTTTTACCTTTTTCAGCCAAAGATGCTGCTAAGTTTACTGCTGTTGTTGTTTTCCCTACACCACCCTTTTGGTTGGCTATGCTGATTATCTCACTCATCGTAAACTAAACACCTTCTTCCCCTCAATGATTAATGAGCCATCATACTGCAAACTGGCGTCTGACAGGCTCTTTTGATAGTTTTCAATATGAACTGAAAACTTTCTACTTAACTCAAATTCTACCTCATACTCACTAAAAATCTGCTTCCATTTTGGAAACTTTTCAAGTGCTAAAATGTATTTTTCTAATAATAACTGAGGTGAAATATCGCTCTGTAAGGCACTGTAGCCATTTTGAGATTTTTTCAAATTTATTCCGATTCCACATACCAAAGTATCATTTACTTTTTTCGTAATGGTTCCACCTACTTTTTCATCATTTTTATAGAAGTCATTGGGCCACTTTAACCAGATATTTTCACCTAAATCCAATAATGTCTGTTTCATAATAAATGAGAAATAGATAGACGCAGAGGAGAGCAATAAATCTTCAGGTAAATCTTCTAATTTTACGGCAAATGAAGCAAAAAAGTTTCCCTCTCCCCCTGACCATGCATTATCACGACTTCCAACCCCTGCATTTTGTTCCAAAGCAAGCACTGCCACAGGTGCTTCTAGTCTATTATTTTGAAGGGCTTCAACAAGATATATTTGCGTAGAAGGCAAGGTATCAAAATAGTGTATATCCAATTTTAATCCCTCTCCCTACACAATATGCCTTCGCAGACATAGCTTTTTTAGAGGCTGGCTGTAATGTGCCAATCTTCAATGCCCCTCTGTCACATCCCACAACAATGCTTTCATCTTCAAAAGCAAGCAATTGGGAAGCTTTGTGATTTTTCTGGGTTTCAACCAAAACTATCTCATCAAACTTTGTGCCATTACTGGCAAATATCCCTGGCCAACCTTCAAATGCTCTATATTTATTGTAAATACTCTGTGCATCGTCAAAATCAATCTCTCCATCAGATTTTTTAATCTTTTTGCAGAGTGTTGCCTGAGATTCATCTTGCTTGAGCGGTGTGAGATTTTCAAAGTTGCGTACGGTACTTAAAGTAAGTTTGCATGCATCTTCCGTCAATTGTTGCATCAAAGCATGCAGTCTCATATCATCAGGGATAACAAACTCAATTTTTTCAAGAATATCTCCCGTATCTAAGCCCTCTTCCATCAACATAGAAGTCACACCTGTTTTTTCATCACCATTGAGCAGTGATTGTTGTACAGGAGATGCACCTCTATATTGTGGTAAAAGCG
>DRQB01000004.1 GCA_011330645.1 Campylobacterota bacterium
CTGTACTACCGACTATACCTACTTTAGCCATTATTGTTGCTCCTGAATATATGAAATTACTTGTAGTGCTGCGATGGAGCCATCTCCTGCAGCAGATACCACTTGTTTTGGTGCTTCTATACGTATGTCACCTGCAGCAAAAAGCCCAGCTACAGATGTTTTCATAGAAAGATCAACAATCACTTGACCCCAATCATTCATCTTGCAGATAAATTCGCCCTTTTCATCTTTGAGTACTTCATTACGTACGTTATGTCCGACAAATACAAAAAGCCCTGTGTTATCCATATGAGTAATTTCATCTGTTTTTACATTTCTAATATCGACCCCAGTCAGTCCCATTGCATCCCCTACTGCTTCTTCTATCACAGAGTCAAGCACAAAATGAATGTTTTCTTTTCTTGTTGCACGGTCTATCGTTGGAGGTGCTGCTCTAAATGTATCACGGCGGTGCACCACATACACATCTGAACAAATATTGGAAAGGTAAAATGCCTCTTCCAATGCTGTGTCACCACCACCAAGTACAGTAACAGGTTTGTCTTTATAGAAGAATCCATCACAGGTTGCACAGGTACTGACACCTTTTCCAAAAAATTCATCTTCACCTTTAAATCCAGCACGTTTTGGTGTAGAACCGGTACAAACGATGACCGTCATCGCTTCTACTGTCTCTCCACCTTCCAATGTCACAGTAAAATGCTCACCCGTCTTGGCTACACGTTCGACTTTTTTCATCTCATGCTTAAGACCAAAATGAAAACACTGCTCTTGCCAGGTATCCATAAAGTCCATACCTGTTTTGTCGTGCTCAAAAAATCCTGGGTAGTTCTCTATCTCAGAACTCTGTGTGATCTGACCACCAGGCATACCCATCTCAAACATGGTAACATTTTGCAGTCCACCACGTGTTGCGTAGAGTCCTGCTGTTAAGCCTGCTGGTCCACCACCGATAATCGCACAATCTAACATTTTAGGTTCCTTATAGAAAAGTCAAATAATTAATCAAATTATACAATGATAAAACTTGGTTAATAATTTATTTTTTGAGTATATTGAGAGTTAGTGTAAAAGAGACATCTAAATGCGACTAGTCGCATGAGCCTGCTGCTGAAGCAGACCCAGTGTCAACGTAGTTTAAAGGGCTTTGCCCTGTAACGTTATATTATAGTATTGCGTTGATTTTTTCAGCAAATGCATCTTTAGAAGCTGCACCAACCATTTGGTCTACCATTTCACCATCTTTGAAGAAAAGAATAGCTGGGATAGATCTGATACCATATTTTACTGCGATATCTTGTTGCTCATCTGTATTTACTTTCGCGATTGTCGCTTTACCATCAAAATCTTCAGCAAGTTCTTCGATAACTGGAGCAATCATTCTACAAGGCCCACACCATGGAGCCCAAAAGTCTACCATTGTTACGCCTTCAGCGATTGTTGCATCAAAATTGTCATTTGTTAATTCTACATATTTTGCCATATTTATTTCCTTTGTATTTTAGTTTCAAAAATTATAGCGTAATTTCATTATAAAGCTATTGCCACAACTTATATTTTGTATAATATCCATCACATGTGTAGAAAATGTGTACTAATAGGACAAAAAAACTCTTAGTTATAACTTTTCTAATATGATTTCAGGAAACTCTGCTGAACGTGTCCCTTTTATTGCTTTCGTTTTTGCACCTTTTACTGTATAGACAAAAGATATTTTGGGCTTATCTGTACTGTTTTTATTGGCTCTGTGTAAAAGCAAAGAGTGAAAAAGTACCACATCACCTTTGTGTAAATCTGTAGATACTTTTGTTGCTATGATTTTTTTATTCTCTTCTTTTATTTGGGAAAAATACTCTTTATCATCAAACTGTTCTGCAGAAAACTTCATTCTGTGACTACCTGGAATAAACTCTAAGACTCCATTTTCACTATATTCATCATCGAGTGCCAACCATACACTTACCAAGTTGTCATCACTGTATCGCCAGTAACGTCTGTCTTGGTGCCAAGCTGTAGCAGTACTGTAAAAAGGCATCTTCGTCATAATGGAGTTATGGTGCGCTGTAGTAATAACCACTTGGTCATCTAAAACTTGTTGCAAAACAGGACGAATTTTCCTATTTTCCATCCATGCTTTAAAAAGGGCATCACGCTTATACACTTGACGTAATCTACGCACAATAATGTGCTCTTCCTTCGCATGTGAACTATAGTCAGTCACAGAAGTACGATACTCTTTATCTCTACTGTCATAGCCTATCTCAGTCTCTATGGGTTCTATCTTGGCATCGAGGTGTATCTGTGCCATTCTTAAGATGTTGTCACAACTTTTAGCGTCTAAAAAGTTACGCAAAACAATAAAGCCGTCTTTGTTAAATTGTGCCAATTGTTCAGCTGTAAGTTGCATAAGCGTACCTTTAATTTATCATAGAAAATTATTATAGCGTAACATTCTCTATAAATTCCACCTCATCGCCACGTACAATGAGTGCATCTATACTAAAAGCCAAATCTAACTGTTTGACTTTGAGGTAATACTGTGCAGAATTAATCACTTTACGAAGCTTCGCAGGCGTTACATTATAGACAGGATCAAAAGTCTCAGACTTCCCACTCTTGACCTCTATAAAATGAAGTACCTCCTCTTGCTGGGCGATGATGTCTATCTCACCCAGTTTTCTGGCAAAGTAATTACGTTCCAAGATGACAAAGCCCTCTTCTTCTAAAAACTGTGTCGCAAGTGTTTCACTCTCATCACCAAAAAGTTTGGGAAGTTCACGCATATTTTCTCCTCTTTATCTTGAAGTCACACTTTGTGACTTCAAGTTTACATATAAGAGAAGTATAAAATAAAAAAGAGAAAGAAGTTAAAAATATGTCAAATTGTCATATTTTTCAAGGTCATAAAATGTGACCTTAGTCTCTACCCACAAGCCACCTCATCCCCCACAGGGATAATGTCTACCTTGATGGACTTAAAGCGTGCCGTCCAGATGAGTTCGTCTGCTTCATCTCCAAAGACAGCATTGATACGGCTTTTAGCATGGTGGAAAGTACAAAAGAGTGTGCGTGATTTAACTTTGTTTGTAAATTTCACCGTAAGGGCTTCACTCTCTCCATACTCTGACTTGAGTATGACTTTATTACCCAGTTTCACTTCATCTTCCAGTGGAGCTAAGAGCAGGTCTTCATCATATTTTCTCAAGAGTTTGTCTGTCTGCTTCGTTTGTGCTGCATTGTTGTAGTGTGCGAGTGTACGTCCAGTCGTAAGGTAATAACCCTCATAGCTCTCTTTATAAAAAGTACCATCAAGTATCTCTTGTACTTGCCCACGTGGTTCATACTGCTTGTACACATACTTACCAAGCCCATCATCTGTACGGAAGTCAAGTAGATGAAGTACTGGTGTATCTTCAAGGTAGATAGGCCACTGCATACCACGTTTACGGTGACGCTCTAGTCTGTAGTAGTTTGCACCTGAGAAACGTACAGGGGCCACTTCACGTACCTCGTTCCATACATCTTCAGATGTTTTGAAATTAAAGTTCTCACCATCTCCCAGCTTGTCTGCCATTTGTGTAAGCACTTCCCAGTCATCTGGCAAATCGGACTCTACCATAGGTTGTGAGAGGTGCAGTCTACGCATCGCGTTAACATACACTCCTGTCTTTTCATAAGCAGATTTTACCCCTATGACGATGTCTGCTTTTTTAGTTACATCTGTCATAAAGAGCTCTTGCACCATACAGAACTCCAGCATATCCATCGCTTTGTCTATTTTGTTTATATTAGGGTGAATGTGCGTGATGTCCTCACCCATATTGAGTAGTGCTTTAATACGCCCATCCAACATCGCATCCATAAGTTGTGGTGTCATAAGCCCTTCAACTTTTGGCTTTTGATAGTCTGGTGCAAAGTATGGCAGACATCCCATGTCACAAGCACCCTGTACGTTATTTTGTCCACGTAGAGGCATGAGTCCTGCACCTGTTTTACCTACATTTCCTGTCATGAGTGCCAAGTGGGTGATAGCCATAACCGCATGAGAACCATCTAGGTTTTGTGTAATCCCAAGTCCCCAAAAAATCATAGACTTTTTCACGGCATATTCTCTGGCGATGTTAGGTATCATCTTCGCTAGGTACTCATACCCTTCTACTTTTTTAAAGAAGTCAGGGTTGGCATAAGGGTCATTTAGTATCTTCTCTTTAAAGGCATCAAAATCTTTGGTACGGTTGTCTATAAAACTCTGATCATACAACTCTTCATCGATAATCACATACGCCATCATGTTCAGTATAAGCAAGTTAGACTCAAAAGGAATGACACAGTTATGCTTTGCAAGTTTTGCAAGTTTTGTCTCACGTACATCTATGACTGCCAGGTTATTATGCTGTTTTGCCACGTTGATGATACGGTTCGCGATGATAGGGTGTGCCTCCATCGTATTAGAACCGATGACCACCATAAACTCTGTCTCATAGATGTCATTGTATGGGTTGGTCGCTGCACCCTCACCCATAGTGGCACGCATACCCTTAAGGCTTGGAGAGTGACAGACTCTTGCACAGTTGTCTACATGTGGAGAGTCCATCGTTTCACGACAAAACTTCTGAAAGGCATAGGCAGATTCACATGAGGTTCTAGCGCCTCCTATGGCACAAAAACTATCGCCACCATACTTCTTTTTAATCTCATCGAGTTTCATGGTAGCGATGCTTGTAGCAGTATCTACATCACACGTCAAAAATTCATCGTTAAATGGTTCAAGCTTGTCTGCAAAGGCATCTTTAATGTGTGGGTTTTTATCTAGAAAGGCTTTACGTACACGAGGCTCACGTATACGGTCTTTACTCTCTACAAAGTCATAGCCGTATTTCCCTTTGATACAAAGGTTTCCCTCCGATACCACACCATCTTTTTGGGCATACATCTTGACTATTTTATTGTTTTCTACCACACCAGTAATGTCACACCCAACACCACAATAGGTACAAACACTCTCTATCTCTTTACGTACTGCATCAATTTTCTTTGTCATAGTTTACCCTTTTGAAACCTAATAGGACTAAATTTATCCTAATTACACTTAAAATCAAGTTTATTTAATATAAGTTGGTTATTATCGAACAAATTATACCTAAAGGATAACAATGTTTACAATAAATATAGAAAAAGAGTGTGGGTGTTTCAAAAAATCAGACTTTCAAAACAATCAAAGCTTTGCAAGTAAAGATGATGCGCTTATGGAAGCAAAACTCATGGAGAGCCACATGAACCAAAAGTTCTGTCAAAAACATATGTTTTACACAGAAGAGACAGGTGACACTTTCACCATAAGAGTAGAAGCAAAACCTCAAGAGAGCACAGGCGGATGCTGTGGTGGTGGACACTGTTCATAAGAGTCAACGACTCTTACACCCTCTCCATCAAATCAGACGATAGTCTGCCCTGTCACTACGAACACCCTTGAAAGCAACGCGATTTGAGAGTAGTGACGCTTTTTTTGCTTCGTTTTTTTCTAAAAAAAATGAAGAGAGAAACAACACCACAATTAGCATACAAGGAAGTATGCAAAACTAAATCAAAAATTCAAATAACTATTTAAAATTCCCAAACACCAACGGCGCCTTCAAATCAAGCGTCTTCACTTCAGCCATCACAGCCTGCAGATCATCTATCTTCTTACCAGAGACACGTACTTCATCACCCTGTATAGACGGAGTCACTTTACGTTTCATCGCTTTTATGGCTTTGACTATTTGTTTGGCTTCATCTTTATCTATGGTATCTACAATGCGGTAAATCACTTTTGTATTTCCACCAGAGATACCCTCAGTCTTCACTTCTTCGAGTGATTTTCCTGCGATGTTACGTTTGATGAGTTTAGAAATGAGTATATCTTTAAGCGCATCTATCTTAGAGTCTGTAGAAGAGCTAAGAGAGAGTGTCTTTGCCTGCTCATTCAAGTTTATCTCAGCTTTAATACCCTTAAAGTCAAAGCGAGTAGCTACCTCTTTCTCTGCCATCACGATAGCATTCTTCATCTCCATCATATCCAGCTTCGCTGTTATGTCAAAATAGTGGTCTTTTGCCATGTTTATCCTTTCTTGTATTCATATACTATCATATCTATTGCTACATCCGAAATATTTTCCATCTCACTTTTAGAGTATATATCAACTAAAAATATTTCATCTTCTATAATCGAATAAGTAATAATCCTATACCCTGCACTTTTACCTTTATTGTTATCACTGTTTTTAATACGTACCTTGTACAATCCTTGAGCCAGTTTTGTACCTTGATTTGGATTATCATTCAAACTAGTAATAAATAAGTTTAAATCTTTTTTGAAACTCTTATAATGTTTCGATAATTTCTTTGCACTCTTTTTAAAAGTACCTGAGTAGAGTATCTTCACTAAAGTTCATCCCATAATGTATCTATAGGGTATGCTTTCTTTTTACCTGCTTTGATAAGCTCCAATTCATCTAATGAATCTGTAATACGCTTTTTGAGTTCAGAATACTCTTGAAAAGCTAAGGCATCTTTCATCTTCTCATACTCATCTTTAGAAACAAGCACTGCTTCTATACGATTGTTTTTCAATACTGCTAGTTTATCTACAGTATGGTCTTTTATCTGAGACAAATATGACCCAAACTTCTTAGCAAACTCCGAAGAGGGTATAAGCTCATCATTTTCATACGCTACCATACAAACTCCTTTTACGGAATATATCCCGTGTTATTTTGTGTATTATAGCATAAAACAAAAGAGATATTATTTTACTTCTCACATTTTTTTCATTATTCTATGTTATTTTTTTCTCATAATGCACAA
>DRQB01000005.1 GCA_011330645.1 Campylobacterota bacterium
AATCAAGATTTTTCTATTGCATGTGAAGTAAAATATATTACATTTATGCCCGAACTACCTACAAATCTTAAAGAGACATTTCATGAGACTGTTTTATTTGTGTTAAGTGGGTATACATTTGAAAGTGCGGGGTTAGATGCGGATTACCTTACTTTTGAGGCAGGGTTTGGAGAAGAGAACTTTGGTTCTACTGTTTCTGTACCTCTTTTAGCAATACAGCAACTTTTTGTAGGAGACAATCCAATTATTCTAAATCTTGCTAAACCTATGTCGGAGATAGAGAAACAAAAAGAGACGCATTCTTTATCCAAAAAATCTTCTATGGAAGCCCTTCTCAATAATCCAGAAAATAAGAAACTTTTGAAAAATAAAAAATAAGGTTACCTATTTTTTATTTATGAATCACAAGAACCTGCTAAAATATAATCAACTACATTGTCTACATATGCATTGTGTTTATTTTCTTTAGAATAAGCAATGAAAAATTTACGAGTCATTGTATATCCTCTAAGACGTGCTTCAAATAATTCACCTTTAGCCACTTCATCTGCTATTGCATGTCTTGAGATAATAGAAACCACAGGTTTTTCCAAATCTTTTGTACTCTTTTTAATCGTTTGTAGTACGGCTGTTGTATTACTTACTTCAGAAAGTACATCAAAACTTTTACAAGATACACCTAATTCTTCAAAAACTTCAGAAACCACACGTCTGGTATGAGAACCTTCATCACGACAAATCCAAGAAAAATCATACAATTCTTCTGTTTTAAGCAGCTTTGGAATCGGTGCATTACTTACAACAACCAATTCATCTTCCAACCATTCTCTATAGATAAGGTCATTATCCATAACTGGAGACTCAATAAGTCCTACATCTAACTTTCTGTCTTTTAGTTTTTGTACAATATTATCACTCACGTCAATAGATAAATTAATATCATTGTTAATAGCTTTACCAATCGTGTTCAAACATTGTCCAGGGATAACATACGTACCAATAGTATAGGAAGCACCTAGTCTAAAAGTAATCTCTTTATTGATAATTTTAAGTACATCTTTTTCAGAAGAATTAATCTCTTTTTCAAGTCTTGTTGCAATTTTATAAAGTTCATCACCTTCATTGGTAAGTTTAATACCATTTTTTTTACGTTCAATGACTTTACATGCAAGATATTTTTCTATAAATTTAATCTGTTGTGTAACGGCTGGTTGAGAAATACCTAACTTAGCTGATGCTTTTGAAAAACTTCTTTCGCGCGCTACCGTTAAAAATGTCTCTAATTTTACAAAATCTTTTAGCATTTTGATGTTCCTTCTTTAATGGAAATAATTCTATGTATTCTTTTTCCAAATTTAACTAATTATATCAGATTATACTTAAAAAGTAAATAACCTAAACTTATTTTCATAATTACATTGATAGTTATCTCTACTGTACCCCAGACACAGCAGAGAGTAAACTTTTTAAAGGTATAATTAATATAATTAGAGGAGTGTACTAATCAATGGAAAAGATTTTAAATGAGCTAAATCCGGCACAAAAAGAAGCTGTAGAACACATAGATGGTCCGATGCTTATCCTTGCTGGTGCAGGAAGTGGAAAAACAAAAACACTGACTTCTAGACTTGCATATCTTGTCGGGGTAATAGGCATTGACCCGGCCAATACGCTCACACTCACATTTACAAATAAAGCTGCAGCTGAAATGCGTGAACGTGCCTTAAAACTCATGTCTAACAAAGTATCTTACCCTCCACTTTTATGTACTTTTCATAAGTTTGGCTTACTCTTCTTAAAATTTCACATTGAAAAACTTGGACGCAGTAATGCCTTTGTGATTATTGATAGTGATGATAAAAAACGTCTTCTACGTTCCATTGCAAAAGAATTAAAAATTGATTTAAATCTCTCTTTTATCGCTTCAGAGATTTCAAAATACAAAAATTCTTTGCTCTCTCCAGAAGTAGTACTTGAAAAAGCAGAATTGCCTGACTATAAAAAAATAGCCAATATCTATGTAAAATATCAAGCCAATATTGAAGAGAATAATCTTGTAGATTTTGATGATTTACTTATGCTAACCTACAAAATACTCTCGGAAAATGATGCATTACGAAAAGAGACCAGTAACCGCTATAAGTATATCATGGTTGATGAGTATCAAGATACCAATGAACTGCAGTTTCAACTCCTTGAACTCCTTTCATCAGAACATAATAATCTCTGTGTGGTAGGAGATGATGATCAGAGTATCTATGGTTGGCGTGGTGCCAATATTCGTAATATTTTAGAATTTGCAACAAATTTTGAAACATGTAAAACAGTCAAATTAGAAACCAATTACCGTTCTACGGAACCTATATTAAATGCAGCAAATACACTTATAGAGCATAATTCAACACGTTTAGGGAAAAAACTACACTCACATAAAGGGAAAGGGAAAGAAGTTAAACTCCTACATTCTCTTGATGAATCAATGGAAGCCAAGGCAATCGCAAGAGAGGTTCAAAAACTCCTTGATGCAGGGACAGATCCCGATGAGATAGCTGTACTCTACCGTATCAATGCCCTCTCACGTTCACTTGAAGAAGGATTTACCAAAGAAGGTGTAGGATTCAAACTTATCGGTGGTATGCGATTCTATGAACGCGCTGAGATAAAAGATATTATCTCTTACCTCAGGGTACTTTCAAACCCAAACGATGACTTCTCCCTTGTACGGATTATTAATAAACCTAAAAGAGGGATTGGTAAAGCTTCTATTGAAAAACTACAAAAAGCTGCTTTTGATGTACACCTATCCCTTTACAGCTATATAGAAAGGTCACTTGCAGGTGAATATCCTTTGGTGATTAGTAAAAAAATAGCAACCTCACTCACAGCTCTGGTAGAAAGCATCAAACTCTTACAGGATTCTCTTAAAAATGAGTTGGGAAATTTTATTAATCTTTTTGAAGAGCATATTAAACTCAAAGACCACTATGCAGGAATGGTAGATGGTATGGATCGTATTCTAAATATCGATGAGTTTTATGGATATTTCAGAGATGCCGTTATCAAAAACCCTGATCTTACACTTGATGAATTTCTCAATGACATTTCACTCCAATCTGACCAAGACCAGATAGAAGAAGATGCTATTACCATTATGAGTATTCACGCTGCCAAAGGGCTTGAGTTTGAACATCTTTTTGTCATAGGGCTAGAAGAGGAGTTCTTTCCTCTACTTGGTGAGGGCTGCAATATGGAAGAGGAGCGCCGTCTAGGGTATGTTGCTATCACAAGAGCCAAATCTGACCTTACACTTTGTTATGTTGACAGCCGTTTTTATAAAGGTCGCCGTAAAATGATAGACAAAAGCCGTTTCCTTGGTGAAGCCGGTCTCATACAAGATACCAGTCTCAAAATCACCAAACAAGCTGCCTTTAAAAAAGGTGATTTGGTCAAACATAAGATTTTTGGCATTGGGCGTGTACAAGCAGCCAATAAATCAGGGAAAGAGTATAAACTACTCATCAACTTCGGTGGAAATAAAAAAGAAATTTTAAGTTCTTTTGTACAAAGTATCTAATGAATCGCCTTTTTGTTGTCAATAAACCAATATTTCGTAGCTCCAATAGCTATATGGGTTACGTCAAACGTAAATACGGTACTAAAAAAGTGGGCTTTTCAGGCACACTTGACCCTTTTGCCACAGGCTGTCTCATTGTAGCCACTGGTCAATACACCAAACTCTTTCAATACCTCAATAAAACCCCAAAAAGCTACAAAGCAACCCTATGGCTAGGAGCAAACTCTCCAAGCCTTGATATAGAGAATATAGACAGCATTAAAGAGGTAGCACATTTTACGACAGTACAGATAGAAGAGGTACTCTCCTCACTTATGGGTGAGCTTACCTACTACCCTCCAAAATTTTGTGCAAAAAAGATAAATGGACAACGTGCCTACGAGCTTGCACGTGCAGGGGAAGAGGTAGATTTAAAAACCATTACCTCTACCATTTACGATATAAAACTACTGAACTACAACCATCCCTTTGTGCACTTCGAAGCCAAAGTGTCTGAGGGAACGTATATACGCTCACTAGGTGCACTCATCGCCGATAAACTAGGGGTTGATGGAACACTCTCAAGCCTGCACCGTATTCATGAAGGGCAGTTTTATTATGACAATGAAAAAGCCCTGAACCCTTTTACCCATCTGGCATTGCCTACCAATGTCTATACAGGTGATGAATCATTCATGGAACTTGGGAAAAAACTTGGCGTAGAGTATTTCCAGATACAAGATGAAGGTATATATCTTATTGAAACGTCACAATTTTTTTCTATTATCGAAATCATAGAGAATGAAGTCAAATATCGATTTAACCGCATTCCAAAATTTCAGGAGGCATGATGTACAGTATTAAAGCCCATGCTAAAGTAAACATATTTTTAAAAATTACTGGACATAAAGAAGGGTACCATACCCTACTCTCACGTTTTATGCGTGTGGAAGATTTATATGATACTATTAGCTTCGTACCTTGTGAATGTAATACGTTTACTATAGAAGGATGTGATGATATTCCGCTCGAGTCTAACACTATCTACAAGGCTTACAAGGCACTCAATGACTATACTGGGGACTTGGACATACTCAACTTCTTTTACAAGTATAAGGTAGTGGTTACCAAGCGTATCCCAAGCCAAGCAGGACTTGGAGGTGGGAGCTCCGATGCTGCTGCATTTATGCGCTTAGTCAAAGAAGTGTGTAACCTTATGGTAAGTACAGAAGAATTAGCAAAGATAGGAAGTACTATAGGTGCAGACCTACCTTTTTTCATCTACAACTATCCTTCTGCCAATGTAAGTGGATTTGGCGAAATTGTTGAAGCTTTTGAAGAAACACCCTTACCATTAGAACTTTTTACACCAGATATAGGCTGTGATACTGCTATGGTTTACAAAACATTCAAAGAATCTTTTTTAGATGATATTGCGTTGTGTTCATTTTTAGGATGGGAGAAACTCGAATCAAAAACTATTTTAGATATGATAGGAGACCCTATTATACTCAATGATTTGTATGCTGCAGCACGTATCGCATATTCTCAACTCAAAACTGTTGCCCCTAAAGGATGGTTTTTTTCTGGGTCTGGGAGTACCTTTTTTAGAGTCATTGAGACATAGTATTCTTGAGCTGCATCAATATTACCTTAAACTCCACACGTTATAATAAGCTTAATTCACTATAAAAGAGTACCAATGTCCAACACAATCGTATATGCAGATATATTTGATGAACTTAAAGCCCAAGTTCGTGAAGCAGGTTTATTAGAGCGAGTACCTGTACGCGGAACCATAGAAATGATTGCTATTATTCTCTCTATCACAGTAGCGCTTGCCACTGCACCCTACTGGAACCCTATTCTTTTAGCCCTCTTTTTAACCCTTATTTTTACACGTTCAGTATTTGTTTCACATGATATCTTACATACACAGTATTTTAAAAATAAGTCACTTTCAAAAAAACTTTCTTATCCATTTTCAGCGTTCATACTTTCCAACTCCTCTTCATGGTGGGATTATAAACATAATGTCAATCACCATACTTACTGTAACATCGTAGAAAAAGATGAAGATATTCGTGCCCTTGATGGTGCTTTTACTCCCAACAAAGGCAATAGCCCTTTTATCAAGAAATATAAACATATTATTTTTTGGGGTGCAATGTTTTTTATGTTCCCCGCATTTATAGCACAGTCATACAAGTTTGTCATTAAGCGTAAACTTTGGGGTGAGTTTGCACTTATGTTACTTCACTGGCCACTTATTTGGGGTACTTTACTCTACCAAATAGGTGCAATGGATACTTTCATTGTTGCTTTGACTATGAATTTTATACTTTCCCCTTGGCTAGCCTTTGGATTTATCACCAATCATTTAGGGTGTGAGACCTTTTCCGAAGAAGAAGCAAAAGCATTTTCTTGGATGGAATTGCAAATGAGAGGAAGTCGTTCCCTCAAAGGTGGGAAGATAGTCCATTGGTTCTATGGTGGACTGAACACACAGATTGAACACCATCTCTTTCCTAAAGCACCACGTTTCAATCTCTTAAAAGTTCAAAAAATGACGAAAGAGTTTGCCCAAAAATATGGTATACCTTATTTTGAAACCACACCTTTGATGGCATATGTACAGATAAATGATGCATTAAAAGAGTACTAAATACATCATAATTCCACTTAACAAGGAGTGAAAATGGAAAAGAAAAGTATCTTTAAAAAAATAGATGAACTCTATACAAAAGTAACCAAAGTGATTATTGGTGATATTCCACATGATGGAGAGTCACAAGATATTTCTTCTCAAGATAAAAAGTCTACTCCTTCTCAAAACCAAGAAAGCAATGTACAAAGTACGTTATTAATAGTCAAAGAGAAAATTTTAAATCTTGGAAAACCCAATGATGAAAAAGCACTGCTTTATACAGAAGTAGTTAAAAGAGAAAAACAAGAAGCAAAAGAATCTACAAAAAAATCAAGAGAAGTAAAAAAAGTTACCAAAACAGTCACAGACAGTAAAGCAACTGCTTCGTTAACAACAAAAAAAACTCTCAGTAAAAAAGTACCTACGAAAAAAACTGTTACTACTAAAAAAGAGACAAGTAAAAAGACACCTAGTAAAAAAACCAAAAATACTACAACTACGACTGAAAAAACTACAAAAAAACCTGTATCACCCAAAAAGTCTTCTACTCAAAAAACTGTTGCTAAAAAAGAAACAAAAGTTGAAACTGATAAAAAAACAGCAGCAACTAAGAAAACTGCTCTAGCAAAAAAGCCAAGTAGTACAAAAAAAACTGCCACGAAAAAAGCACCAGAAACAAAAAGTAAGTCCACTGCATCTAAAGCTGAGAAAACGGTTACTAAAAAGAAAACAACCTCAAGTAAACTGACGACAAAGACAACAGCCACATCCACTCAAGCTAAATCTGCCCCAAGAGGTGCGAAAAAAGCAGCAAAAATTGCTCTGTATATTAAAGACATAAAAAAACATTACGGTGAAGTAGATGAAGCATTTGTAGCCATCATAGTCAAGAACCTTGGACCATCCATCTATAAAAAAGATGCTGAATTGGTATCTTGTTCCGATCCAAAAGAACTCGATACTGTACGTAAAAATTTTCTTATGAAAAAACTAGGCATTGATGCTAGTAAAGGTGTTCTTGATGCTGCTATTCAAGATGTATGTCAAGAATTAAAATCTACACGTACAAAATACCGTGCTACATTCTACTATGCGCTTGCCAAAAAGTTTAAAAAAGAGTCAGTACTTAGTTAATCACTCGCAGAAGGAGTCTTTTGCTCCTTCTTATTTTTCAACATCTCCAAATACAATGCTTCGACTTTGGCTCTTGCCCATGGAGTCTTTCGTAAAAATTTCAAACATGATTTGATGCTGGGATTACTGTTAAAACAGTTGATTCTTATCCGTCTATCTAACTCATCCCATCCGTAGTGTGCTTCTAACTCTTCTAAAATTTGTACCAGTTTAACCCCATGCATAGGATTATTTTTATGTTCATTGTTTTCCATATCGACCTATTTCACATTTGCCATAATTTGTTGACTAATTTGTTTCCTGCTATGTTCACTCTCTTCATCTAATTCACCTACCAAATCTGCACGTATATAGATGGTTAACTTTGCCAAGGCATCAGAAACTAAATCCGCATCTTCTATGCTGACGCTCTTATCTTGGGCAATCTTTTCATTAAAAACATTTAAAAAATTTCTATACTCTTTCAATACAGGAGGAGAAGCAAAAATGGCTAATCTATGTGTATGAAAACGCAGTTTTGTAAGTTCACTTTCATCTATCTCACCTAGTAACATTATCTCTTCAATCGTATCAATAAGGTTTTGATAGGTTTGTGTTTTTAATTCTATAAACTTTACACTCTGCTCTTTTTCAAGTTCAACAGATGTCTGCTTGTTTAAAAGCATAGCGGTAATAAGTATGGTCGCGATAGTACCTAATACTATAAGTAAAATTTCTTGGGTAAATGGCATCTTATCTGCCATATGGTAAGCCAATCGCAGGAAGAAGTATCCTCCTACGAAAACTACGCTGCTAAGCAGCATTAAAAGGGTGTTATTTGTAAACCACTGTTTCATGTGTCTCTTTATATTTTATTTGACAGCAATACTCTTTGCTTTTCTTGACTCTTCTTTCTCAAGCGTTACATAAAGTCTGCCATCTTCATATTGTGCATCTACCTTTGAGGTATCTATCCCTTCTGGTAGCACAAAACTTCTACTAATCATACCAAAATTACTCTCACAAAGATAATAATCTTCTTTTTTTACCTCATTTTTCATCTTACGTACGGCTTTGATAGTCAAGATATTCTCTTCCACCTGAAGATCAATATCTTCTTTTCTTACACCAGGTAAATCTATCTCAATTTTAAAGGTATCATTACCCTTTTTAGCTAAGTTGGCAAAAGGAAGATGGCTTGCCACATTGGCAAAAGCATCTTTTGCAACTTCTAGACCATGTTCAATTTTCTCTTCTACACTTTGTCCTAACTCTTTTGCTGTATTTACTAGTTCCATCTTAACCTCCTTATTTGATCTCTATTTTTTTAGGTTTTGCATCTTCAACTTTAAGTTTAGGAATAATCACTTCCAAAACACCATCACTTGATTCGGCATGGATGTTTTCCACATCTATCTTCTCTGGCAAGGTAAAACTTCTGCTAAATTTACCATAGACGGACTCTACCTTGTAGTATTCATCCTCTTTGACTTCATCTTTGTATTTACGCTCTCCTGAAATGGTCAATATATTGTCTTCAGTCGTAATCTCTATATCTTCTTTTTTAATACCTGGAAGATCAAGCTCCACATGGTAAGCAAACTCACCTTCACGCGTATTTACCACTGGTACAAAAGAAGAGATACTCTCCTCTTGTAAAGAATCAAGCTGATTTAACAGTTGATTCACTACACCTAAACCACGTCTTGCACTGCTGTATGGGTTATATCTTGTTACTAACATTATG
>DRQB01000006.1 GCA_011330645.1 Campylobacterota bacterium
GATTAAAAAACAACACATACAACCCTGGCAACACCAAAAGTGTCAGTACGGTTGAAGAGATAATCCCTCCAGTAACAACCACAGAGAGTGGGTACTGTATCTCTGAGCCTACGCCTGTGGCATAAAGGAGTGGTAAGATACCAAAGAGTGTGGTAAAGGCTGTCATGAGTACAGGTCTTAGGCGTAGTAAGGTAGCATCTTTGACCAAATCGATGATTTTTATGGTAGGGAACTTTTTGCGTAGTTCATCGATAAATGATACCAAGACGATACCGTTGAGTATGGCGATGGCAAAGATGGCTATAAAACCTACTATGGCTGAGACAGAGAGATAAATGTCAGCTAACAAAAGTGCAGCAATCCCTCCCATGAGTCCCAGTGGTACACCTAGTAAGATGAGAAAAGCTTTTTTAAATGAGTTAAAGGCGGTGTATAGCAGTAGCAGTATGAGTAACAAGGTGATAGGGATAATCATCGCTAATGTCTTGGTGGCTTCTTGCATATTTTTAAAGTCACCTGCCCATTTTATGTAGTAGCCATCAGGTATGTTCACCGTTGCTTTTATTTTTTTGTCTGCTTCTTCCACAAAAGTGGCAATGTCTCTGCCTTCGACTTCTAAGGAGAGTACCATATAACGGCTCAAGTCTTCACGTTTGATGAAGGCTGGCCCTTGAATAGTAGTAATGTTGCAGACCTCTTCAAGGGTCACTACCTTACCAGAATTTGAACGAAGTATGAGCTTTTTAAGTGTATCTATGTCTTGTTTGGCATTTTGTAGTTTAGCGACAATACCAAAACGTTTGATACCCTCTATTTTTTGTGTGACAGCCTCTTCACCGATACCATAACGAATGACCTTCATCACATCTTCTACACTCAGTCCATAGCGTGAAAGTGCCAAGTAGTCTGGCTTGATGTTGATTTGGGCTTGTCCTAACTGTGTTTCTACCTCTGCATGGTCAAGTCCTTCTATGCCACGTAATACACCTGAGATCTCTCCCGCGATTTGTGACATCACTTTTTGGTCTTCACCGTAAATCTTCACAGCAAGTTCAGCACTGACTCCTTCAAGTAGCTCTTCGATACGCATGGCGATAGGTTGTGTAGAGATGAACTGCAGGTAGTTAAACTTCTTTTTGAGCTTTTTAGTCATCTCTTTATCAAGTGCAGGGATTTCTTTAAACTCTGGATTAAGTGTAAGAAGTACTTCCATATAGTTGGCTTGTGCCGTCTCACCTTTTTCACTCCGTCCTATCATGGAGAGGACAGAGAGTACTTTTTTAGGATACGTTTTAAGTATAAAGTTTTCTATGGTTTGCGCATTCTCTACACTTTGGGTGAGTGCTGTACCTGGAATAGCGATGACTCTGTACATAATGGTCTCTTCATTAAGCTCTGGCATAAATTCACGTCCTTGTTGGGTGAGTAGCGCAGCAAGAGCAAAAAAGAATAAAAAGACAACAGTGACAACCGATTTTGCATACTTCAGTGTGAAGTTCAAAAAAGGTGTATAGACAGCTTTAATGACACGCATCAGTGGACTGTTAGAGTGTTTACCCACTTTGAGCATCATATAAGAGAGTACAGGTACTAAAAGAAGTGCGACTGCCAGTGAGCCAAGCATGACAAATACAATGTCCAATGCCATAGGCGTATAGAGTTTACCTGCAAGCCCTTCGAGACTCAGTAGGGGGATAAAAACGACTGCAATGATGAGCAGGGCAAAGAGTACAGGCTTGGCAACTTCTGCTGTCGCTTCTGCGATGATGCTTGCTCTGTTTGCGTCAGGGTTGTCATGGAGTAGTCTAAAGCTGTTTTCCACCACCACTATGGTACCATCCACAATCATCCCTATGGCGATGGCAAGCCCAGAGAGTGACATAAGGTTTGCAGACATACCATACTCCTGCATCATCAAAAAGGCTATAAGTAAAGAAACAGGTAAAGAGAGTATCACGATAAAGGCAGAACGTAGCTCAAAAAGAAACAAAAAGAGGATTATAGCCACCAAGATAGACCCTGTAAGTAGGGCAGAGGTCATCGTACTGACTGCTTTATGTGTGATTTGGGTTCTGTCATAAATGACATCCAATGTCACGCCTTTAGGGAGTGCTGCATTGACAAGTGGCATCTTCTTTTTAATGAGCTCCACTACTTTGGCAGCATTGGTACCTGAACGTTGTAAAACCATTCCAAAAACACGCTCTTTCCCATCTACAGAGACTGCACCAAAACGTGGCGCTTTGCCTTCTTGTATTGTTGCTACATCAGCAATGGTAACGGTTTTAGCATCTTTGGTACGAATCACAGAGTTTCTAATATCATCTAAACTGTCATAGAGACCAGCACCACGTATGAGGTATTGTTCTCTATTAAACTCAAGGTATTGTCCTCCTACAGATTGATTCGATTTTTCAAGGGCTTCTAAAACTTCATTGTAGGTGACATCTACACTTTGTAAACGTTTGGGATCTATGAGGACTTCATACTGTTTCTCATACCCACCCCATGAGATTACTTCTTCTACCCCATCGACTGATTTAAGTAGTGGTGTCACTGTATATTCATGCATTTGGCGTAACTGACTTGGGCTATACTTTCCTGTTTTGTCTTTCAGTGCATACCAGAGTACCTGTCCTAGTCCTGTCGTGTTTGGACCCATGACTGGGGTTCCCCAACCTTTGGGGATATCTACTGTATTGAGTCTTTCTGTAACGAGTTGACGTAAAAGATAGGTATCATAGTTATCTTCAAAGAAAATAGACACATAAGAGAGTCCAAAAATAGAGTTAGAAAGTATCATCTTTACCCCAGGAAGTCCAGACATTGCTGCTTCTATAGGGTAGGTGATGAGTTTCTCTATATCTTCTGCCGAGTTTCCAGAACTTTCGGTATAGATAACTACCTGTTTAGGAGTAATGTCGGGAAAGGCATCTACAGGGATGTTTTGGTAGGCTTTATAGCCAAATCCTGAGATGGCAATAAATAGAGCGATAATAAGGAATTTATACTGTATGAGCAGTTCAAAAAATTTATTCATCATTTCTCTCCTAATGACCGTGTTCGCCAAGAGAAGATTTGAGTATCATAGACTTCACAAAATAGACACCCTCAGAAACATACTCTTCACCTTCATTTAACCCTTTGACTGCTACATCATTTCCAACATAGGCTATGATATGAACCACTTTTGCTGTATACGGTGCTTCTTCATGTTCACCATGCCCCTCATGACCTTCACCATGTTCACCTTTTTCTTTGTGTCCTTCGTCTTTATCGTGGTCTTCTTTCTCCTCATCATGTGCGTGATCTGATTTTTCATCATGATGCTCTGCTGATTCATGCTCTTTTTCGACAAAAACAACCCATTCTCCTTGATATAGACTTAAGGCAGATTTTTTCACCATTACCGTTTCTATTGTAGGTGCCAGTGAGATGTCCATTTCAGAAAAAGCCCCTAGTAAAAGATGTGAAGAAGTATTATCAATGCTAAAAAGCACTTGAGCACGTTGGGTTTCTATATCTATCGTAGGCAAAAGTTGTACAAACGTTGTAGGGTATGATTCTTTATCTATACGTAACCAACCTTTCGTTTGTGCATCTACTTTCATAGCATCTTCTACACTTAGATAGGCTATAGCATAGTAATGACTTTGATTCACCAGTGTCATAAGCAATGTTTGTGCATTTACATTGCTATGAAGGGGTGCAACTATTTTTCCTACTATACCATTGGCATGAGCATACAGTACAAATTTATCTGTTGCTTTATGTAAATTTTTGACATCAATCCCTAAAGAATGTAACTGAGAAGCTAAGGCATTTTGTTTTGAACGTATCTCTTGAAGTGCAAT
The DNA here is from genome assembly GCA_011330645.1 of Campylobacterota bacterium. Lineage (GTDB taxonomy): Bacteria > Campylobacterota > Campylobacteria > Campylobacterales > Sulfurovaceae > Sulfurovum. The sequence continues at coordinate 3,855 of DRQB01000006.1, forward strand.
AATAGCTTTACTTAAATCATTTTGAGAGGCTAGACCTTTCTTGTGAAGTTTCGTCACTGCATTTTTTTGATTTTGTGCAGCATGTGCCTGTTGGAGCAATGCAAGATATTGCGCAGACATTTTAGATAGAGTTATGGACTCGATGAGTGCCACTTTATCTCCTTTTTTTACACTTTGACCTGCTTTGACATAGTAGGCTTCTAAATGTCCTGAAAGACGAGAAACAATATCTTGTTTCTGATTGGAAAGTTGGGTGATTTTAGCATTAGTGCGCACCATCTTCCCAAGAGGTTTACGTTGTGCATGTTCTACTTTTATCTCTGAAGAGAAGGCATAAGTATTCAAAGCCAAAAAAGTTAGGGGTAAAAGTAAGTATTTAGTCATTGTATTGTCCTTGTATAAAACGAAGTTCTATTTTTTTTGTATTTATCATTTTTTGTGTTTGAAGTAAAGATTTACTTGTTTGTATCAATTTATTTTTTGTATTCATCATCTCAAATATTGAGCCTTGTGCAATTTTATATCCTTCAAGCAATAAACTATTGAGAGATTTTTGTTCACGTTTGAGTATTTTAAGTGCTTGGTACTGGGTAGAAAGTTCTTTAATAGAAGATTTAAGCATCTGTCTTTGTGCATGTAAATCAAGTTTTAATTGTGCATTGTCCAGTTTGAGTTGCTGCATTTTCAATCGTGCGAGGGCTTTCTCTTCTTCTTTATTATTACGCACAGGAAGAGGGATAGAAATACCTAGTCTGAAGATAGACTGGTCTGGTTCTTTTTCTATGCCTGCTTGTAATGCATAGGCGTTAATACTATTGTTATTCATACGCATTTGACTTTGAAGGAGTTTTTCTTTTGCTAAAAGTATTTTTTCTTTGGGTGTAAGGTGTTTACCGCTTTTTGTACCCGCACTTACCGAATAGATAAACTTTTTTGACAAAGTAACTTTTTTCTTAAATCCCCCAATAGCTAGAAGTTGATAATACAAAGATTGCATGGCTTGTTTTGTAGTATGTATCTGTGCTTTGAGCGTCAGTGTATCTGTTTTGGCTTGTAAATAGGATACTTTAGTCTCGGAGCCACTCTTATAGCGTTCTTTCACTATATGTGTCACTTTACGTGAAAGCTTGTATTCATCCTGTAAAAGTGAAAAAAGTTTACTCTGATAGACATACTCAGTATATAAACTTTCCAAGGTTTTTATAAATCCTGCTTTGCCATTTGTTACATAGGCTTCTTGTAGAAGTCTGGAGGCATAGGCTTTGTCTTCTAGCGCATTGTAATACCCATTGGTTCGTATACGTTGAGAGGCACTTAGGGCATATCCATAAGCAGAGGATGAAAACCTAGGATTAAACTTAGAAATTTCCATATTTAACGCAGGATTTTTTGTTCTAAGCATCCGTTTATTTTGTTCATCTGTTGTTTGTAATGATAATGCTTTACTTTGAAGCACATTGGAGTGTTTAAGTGTATATTTTTTAAATTTTGCATAACTCATACCAAAAGAGGAGAGTGTCAAAATTAAAAAAACTATGCCGATTTTTTTCATAGTTGTTCCTGTAATGTAAAATATTAATTGTTGTTCGTCACTTTAAAAAAGAGAACGAGGGTGTGGTAACGCGGATTAAGCTATAGGAGGTTTCATGCTTGTTTTTTTGAATGGAGGGGTGTAAAGTGTTGGTTTTTCTGTGAGTAAAGTTTTGGTATGTTTTACATCAAAATGTATTGCAACATTAGATATGATAGCCATAAAATGAAAGAGATGATGTAATTCACACAAATCACCACAATCTGTAGCATGTGCTTGTTCTGAAACATACTCATGGGCAGTTTCATGATGACAGGTATCTTCAGTAGCGATAATAGAGGCATGTGCAATGTTGAAGAAGAGAGAAAACAGTAGTAAAAATTGTATCACGTGTTTCTTCACAGATATGCCTTTCATTTGTTTCTTTTAGTCTAGCTAAAAAGGTTTTGATTAATCCTTAAGAGAATTACTTTTTTTACGCAGGTAAAAAAAGAAAAATGCTAAAAATAAAAGAACACTTACCAGTCCTATAATACGGGTTGCTTTGTTGACAGCACTGTCAGCTTCTGGTGTTTTCGTAAAGCAAAAAGGAGCATTATTTCTAAGAATCGCTTTTCTGGTACGTCCTTTGACTGCTTCATGGATTGCCATAGTAATATCTGCAGGAAGTTGGTCCATACCTTCTAAATACCCCGTAATCTTACCTTTGGGTGAAAGTACCACAATCATAGCAGGATGAATATAACCAACCTCACCACTTTTCATAGCTACAGCTTTATATTGAAAGCCAACATGTTCTGCTAATTTACCTGAACTGTTATTTTCACCAATGACAAAGTGCCATGCATCCTGTACATAATCGCGATGCATAGTATGAAGAATATTTTTCTTTTTTCTCACAGCCAGAGAGGGGGTTTCATTCTCCGCAAAATCCACAGAGATAACTTTATAGTCTGTATTTTCTGCCAACTTCACTTTACTTAGTGCCTGAGCGAGTTCATTGAGCTGAGGCGTACAAATACCTGCACATCTAAAATAGTTCAGTGTTAAAAGGGTTGGTTTGCCATCCATGAGTTGTTTGAGTGTTACCTGTTTAGAGTCTTCATCAATAAACGTTAAATCTAAAGGAACCATGGTTCCTAATTTTTCATTCACGCCTAATGTTTGGTTTGAAAAAAGTTGCATGGTGAGTAGTAGTAAAAGGAAGTATTTTTTCATTGGTAGTACTTTGTTTTAAGTTGAGTAACACATTATAGTCAATGCCACTTAAAAATACACAGTAGTGTAATAAAAAAGCTTCTTTTGATGATGCGATAAACTCTATCTTTATAAAAGTGTATATAAATGATAAAGCTATCGTTTGTAAGTCACTTTATTTAAATCACAGACATAATCATCCGTAGCATATTCTATCTGTATCGTAGCATGTTCTATATCATAATGATCATGCAAATAATCTTGTATTTCATCTAAAAAGGCATTATCAAGTTCTGATTTATTGCTTACAAGATGCACGGTTAAGGCTATCTCTGTGGTGCTGAGTGCCCATACATGTAAGGCATGAATCTCTTCGATACTTGGTAGGGTAAGTAGATAGTTTTTGATACCTTCCATATCTATACCAGAAGGGACTCCATCCATCGCAAGATTGACTGAGTCACGCAATAATCCCCATGTACCAACAAGAATAACTAAAACAATCACTAAGCTGAGTGTAGGGTCTAACCAGAGCCAACCTGTATACATAATGGCAATACCCGCTATCACGACTCCCAATGAAACCGCTGCATCTGCTGCCATATGAAGGTAGGCACCTTTAATGTTAAGATCATCTTTTTGACCTTCTCTAAAAAGTAGGGCAGTCACAGTATTAATCACCACGCCAATGGCAGCGACAATAATAACCGTCATACCATCTACTGCCTTGGGGTCAGAAAAACGTCCAAAAGCTTCCCATGCTATAGCACCAAGGGCTATAAGTAGTAAAATTGCCGAAGTCAAGGAAGCTAAAATTGTGATTTTTCGTAAGCCATAGGTACGCTGTAAAGTTGGTTCTTTTTTACCTAAATAAAAAGCACCCCAAGCCAAAACAAGACTTACCACATCACTCAAATTATGCCCTGCATCTGCAATAAGTGCCAAAGAATCAGCAACCACACCATAAATAGCTTCAATAATAACAAAAATAATATTGAGTGTTATGCCTATAGCAAAAGAACGATTATAATTTTTTATTTCACTTCCGTGGTCATGTGCCATGGTGTTACCTTTTAAGTAAGATGAGTACAATAATAACTAAAAATGCTAAACCGATGAGTACTTTTTGTTTCATTGAAGTGTCTGCATTGTAGTGGGCATACTGGTTACTGTGACAGCCCACACAGTGGTCACCAACATAGTGCTCCCCACATTTTACACATGTTTTTATTTCTTCTTTTTGCATAGCTATGATACCTTTATGAACAACAGCTTCCACCGCTACAAGCATCTTTTTTCTCAAAATAAGGTTTTACCATAAACCACAATACAAGACCCCACAGTACGATAGAAGAGAGTATAGAAATTATACCACCTTTTTCATCCATATGTATGAGAGAAGTTGGGTCAATGGCTGATGCATCAAAGATGTAGTCCAGTCCTAAACCAAAGAGTATGCTTCCTATGATGATGCTTCCCAGGTAAATGGCTAATGATTTGGTTCCTAACATCTTTTTCACCACCCCTATAGTCACCGTGTTCGTAGCAGGTCCAGCAGAGAGGAAAACAAAGGCAGCACCGGCACTCACTCCTGAGAGCATAAGCCCTGCAGCAATGGGTAAAGAGGCTGTTGCACAAACATACATAGGTACAGCAATGACTATGACTATGAGGTAAGAGAGCCATGAGTTGTCTTTGAGAAGTTCCGCAAGGTTGTCTGGTATGGCTACAGTGATAAGAGCCCCTAAAATGAGACCCCAAAAAAGTGGCTTTGCAATGTCTCCAAGCAAGGTAATAAAGGCATACTTCATCGCAGCCATAAAAGAAAATGACTTTTCCTCTGCTGTGCCAGATGAACAACAAGAGCCAGTACCTGTACCACAAGATTCTTCTTCTGTTTTAGGTGCATTCATAGTGAAAGATGTGCTTGCCTGTGGCGCCATAGCAGAAAATGCAGGTTTCTTTACTTCTACTACTGCTTCTTCTTTGTCAAAGATGTTGGTGAGTATACCTGCTACCATAGCTATAATCATAGATGTCACTGCTCTATAGAGTGTAAATATCCAACCAAAGATACCATAGGTGGCCATGATGGAGTCTACCCCTGTAATGGGAGTAGAGATGAGAAAAGAGAGAGTAGCACCTTTAGATGCTCCTGATTTCTTAATAGAAGTTGCCAGAGGAATGACACCACAAGAACAGACAGGTAAAGGGATACCAAAAACAGTTGATTTTACTACCGAAGAGATATTGTCTTTTCCTAAATGTTTGGTAACGATGCTGTCAGGTACAAGTTCATGCAAGATACCTGCAAAAAGCAATCCAAAAAGAATATAGGGAGCCATAGCCAGACTGAGTTGCCATAATGCTTCAAAAAAGTGTGTAATTTCCATCTAAGACCTTTTTTGTCTTAATATAGCGTAGAATGACTTAAATACAAATCGCCTGTTTAGTTTTTTCTTGGTTTAATTTTTTGATAAGTTTAGAAGAGAGTTCACCATAACGCTCATCATCAAGGTTGAGTTGTTTTTTAAGTGCATCTAAATCACTGCCATTGGCCCATGCTTTGAGAAGTTTTAACTCTTTTTTTGTGAGTTTGAGCTTGAGCGCCTCTTGAAGATCATCACCCTCTTTAAGGGGATTCACTAACTTGTTAATGTGTTTTTCTATTTCTATATTGAGTGTAAGCAATATCTTCTCCTAGTTATGTTAATTAAGTGCCGTATTGGCAAAAGTATATATAAGTCCCTGTTGTTTAGTCATTTTCTTATGAGTGCCGTACTGCTAACGACTGCGATGATTGTGAATCAATTCATCATCAATTACCTTCTGCATATCATCTCTTAGTGTTTCATACCAGTTTTCATCTGCTTTGCTTACATCAATGGTTGGTAAAAAATTATAATGTACAATGGTAGAGTGCGCTGTCTTGTTATGTTCATTGAGTAATTTTTTACTCCCTGTGATGACGATAGGTTGTATTTTAAATCCTAACTTTTCAGCAATGAGTTTTGTCCCCATTTTAAAAGGAAGTAATTTTTGTCCTTTTGCACGGGTGCCTTCTGGGAAAATGGCAACAGGACGGTGAAGCTCATCTCGTGAGGTTTTAACATCTTTTATCAGTTTAATTAATGCTTTTTTATTTCCCCTATCAAGAGAAATCATCTCTCCGTGGCGCAGTAGATTTCCAAACCATATAGCATCAAAAAGTTCTTTTTTTGCAACCCATCGCATATGATTATTTTGTACGGCTTCAAGTCCAATAATATCTACAATTCCCTGATGGTTCATCACATACATATCGACATTTTTGTCCATCTTACCTTTTTTGACGGCTATGCCACCCATCATCCAGAGTGTAAGACTGTTAATATGGTGGACAATGGTACTCTTATGTTTCCCAAAAAGCATCAGTGCAGGTATCATAAAAACAGCGGTATTAAAGGAGATAACAAAAGCACCCCAATAAAATCTAATTGTCGCAAATATCTTCATTTTTGATCCATCCAATAATTCCTTTTTTATATTCTACCTTCTTAAAGTCTCCCCGTTCACCTAGCAACATGGTATCTAAATTCGTCTCAATCCTTGTGCCAATTGTACTTGTCTGGGTAGGAATAATATAAAGTGGAGCACCTTGTTTTACACATATTTGTTTATGTGGAATATAAAATGTTAAAAGTGTAATAAGTGATATTACCGCTAAAATAAGATAGAAGAAATCCCTTCTCCACATAAACATTATCAGAAAGAATAAAGAAAAAGCTATGAGAGTATAACGCTTCAAACGCTCAAATGCATCGACTTTGGGATTAAGGTCTGATTGGGTTGTTACTGAAGAATCAGCTACTTCTACAGGGACTTTCAGTGAAACATAGCGTTTTTTAATGGTATTATAATAACAAAATTCTAATACCTTTTTTGCACGAGGTAAAACAGCATAAAATTCTGCAGTCACTTTTGCATTATCTCTCTTAATATGTTCAACACCAAATTCACTGATATTCTTTAATGCCATATCTTCAATATTGGCTTCATACGCTTCTAATGTCAATGTTACAATATGGTTCTTTTCATCATAGTTAGAAACTTGTTGCCCTTTGAGCTTCAAATCAGCAGCAAGTACCCCTGAGAAATGTTTCACTGGTTTCAATCTCCCCAATGAAATATGATGGTCCTCTAAAGACGTATCTCCCTCTTGAGAGGAAATAAAAAGTTGTGGTATCCGTACATCAGTTTTCCCCGCTTTAAAATAAAAGGTATAAAAAGTATCATTCCCATTTTTGACTTCTAACGGTTTCGTAAAAAGTGGCTGTATTGTACTAGAAGTATCGAAAGTTAAAGTAGGGTAGTTATCGGGGCCCACTACCGTTACTGGGAAAAGTTGATTTTTATATACCATTTTAGGCATATAACTATATTTATATGTGCTCTGTGCACTTAGTATAGTCGTTAAACTTAGAAGTAATCCTATAAAAAGCCAGACAGAGCGCAAATATGACATTAGACGTCAAAACCTTTAAGCATACGAACGCCATCATCACTTCCAAGTATCGCTTCTAAAGCACGCTCAGGATGAGGCATAAGACCAAATACATTTTTGTTCTCATTACATACACCAGCGATGGAAGTAACTGAACCATTTACCACTACAGGGTTACCTTTACTGTCTGAGTAACGAAGTAAGATTTGGTTATTCTCTTCAAGTTTTTTAAAGCCTTCCTCATCGATATAGTAGTTACCATCTGCATGAGCGATAGGAATGTTGAGTACTTCACCTTTGGTACATTTACTTAAAAATGTATTGTCATTGTTTATGACACAGAGGTTTTGGTGTTTAGAGATGAAGTGTAAGTTGTTATTACGCTTTAACGCACCAGGGAGTAGTCCTGCTTCTGTAAGGATTTGAAAACCGTTACAGATACCAAGTACTTTACCGCCATCATTTGCATACGCTGTTACTGCTTTCATCACAGGCGAAAAACGTGCTATAGACCCTGAACGTAAGTAATCACCATAAGAGAAACCACCAGGGACAACAACTAAGTCGATGTCTGTAGGTAATTTTACCTCTTCATGCCATACAAGCTCTGTTGTATGACCCAATTTTTCAAATGCATACTGGGTATCAAACTCACAGTTAGTCCCCGGAAATCTTAATACTGCTACTTTCATATTAGTGTATCTCTATGGTGTAATCTTCAATGACAGTATTGGCAAGAAGTGTCTCACACATCTCTTTTACTTCCGCTTCTGCTTTTATTTTATCTTCTGTATCAAGATTGATGATGATTTGTTTACCAATACGTACATCACTTACACCTGAGAAACCTAAAGAATCTAGTGCATGGTGTGCTGCTTTTCCTTGTGGGTCAAGTACGCCATCTTTTAAAAATACGTTTACTATTACTGTCATTATTTATTTCCTAATATTCTATTTAATACTTCTTCATAGGCTACTTTCAATCCACCTAAACCTTGTCTAAATCTATCTTTGTCCATACTTTCACCACTCTCAGAATCCCAGAGTCTGAAGTTATCAGGACTAAGCTCATCAATGAGAATAATATTACCATCCACATCTCTACCAAATTCTAATTTGAAATCTACAAGCGTCAGTTTACGCTCTGCATAGAAAGCTTTGAGTAAGTCATTAATTCTTCTTGCCATATAACGAATATAGTCAAGTTCAGATTGATTTTCTACGAGATTTAAGATAAGACAATGCTGGTCATTCAGTTTTGGATCACCAAGTTCATCATTTTTATAATCAAATTCTACAAGTGTAAAAGGCAGTACTGTACCATCTTCAATAGCAAGATTACGTGTCAATGAACCCGTAGCAATATTTCTCACAATTACTTCTATTAGGATGACCTCTGCTTTTTTGTGGAGCATATGGTTTTCATCAAGCATTTCTACAAAATGAGAAGGAATACCTTTTTTATTCAAGTAATTAAAAAGCTCTGTTGAAATCTTGTTATTTAGCGCACCTTTACCAGCTTCTGTTGATTTTTTCTCACCATTAAAAGCAGTAAGATCATCTTTAAACTCTGAAATATAAAGCCCGTCATTTTCTGTTGACCAAATTTTCTTTGCTTTTCCCTCATATACGAGATCTTTTTTCATTTCCTGACTTCTAGTCATTATTTATTTCCTTTGTTTGTGATAATGAGTGCTTTTAAGATATCTACAGCTGATTTAAGCTGTGCATCTTTATAAAGTTGTTCTTCTGTAATGATGGTATCATCTATTTTAGTTGTATTATTTTCAGATGAAATATTATTATCAGAAGTTTTACTTACCTTACCGTCAATTTTTACTAATTCTTCTTCAAGATGCTTTTTCAAATCCCTTTCTTTTAATAAAATTGGGTCTTCTTTGAACTCTATTTTACCTAGATGAACAGTAATATCTGGTGTGACACCCACAGCTTGAATAGTACGACCACTTGGAAGATAATAGCGTGCAACAGTAAGCTTCAGTGCTTCTGTTGTTCCAATGGGCATCACAACTTGCACAGAACCTTTTCCAAATGTTTTTTCACCAACAACCACGGAACGATTAAAGTCCTGTAAAGCACCAGATACAATTTCAGAAGCAGAGGCGGAACCTCCATTCACTAAAACAACAATAGGTGTTTTCGTATCGGTACCTGCTTTATGTGCTTTATACTCTATATTTTCACCTTGTGCTTTGCCTTTTTGACTGACAATTACACCCTTATCTACAAATAAGTCTACAAGTCCAACTGCTTGGTCAAGTAAGCCACCTGGATTATTTCGAAGATCTAAAACAATCCCTTTGGTCGTATTATTATCCTCTATAGCTTTTTTAACGCCTTCTACTACTTTCTGATCAAAAGATGTGACGTGAAGATATAGTACTTTATCCTCTATTGTTTTGGCATAAACAGATTGTATCTTAATAATATCTCTGGTAATTTTTATTTTCAGTGGTTTTAATTCTTTTTTTCTTATGATGGTTAGTGTAACATCTGTTTTAGGTTTCCCTCTCATCAATTTTACAGATTCATCGATATTCATACCAATGGTTGCGACATCATCAATTTTCAAAATAATATCACCTGCTTTAATCCCTGCTCTAAATGCTGGAGTTCCATTTAAAGGAGCAATAACGGTAAGTGCACCATCTTTCATACCTATAGAGATCCCAAGACCACCGAATTCACCTTTTGTTTGCACAGAAAGATCTTTATATGATTTGGTATCCATAAATGTAGAGTGTGCATCAAGGTTTGTCATCAGTCCTTTAAGTGCTTTATCTACAAGTGTTGTGGTATTTACGTCATCGACATATTGACTCTCAATAACATTAAGTATTTGAGTAAATTTGATATACGCTTCGAGTTTCTCTTTTGCAGTTGATTTTGTATGTGTTTTATCTACATTTTCTTTGGCATAGGCAAAAGAACCAAAAAGGTAGGCAGCAGTGATAGTTGATGTTAATCCGGCAAGTATAATTTTTTTACTTTTTTTAATCATTAAGGTGATATCTCCATCTGATAATTGGTTTATAATTTTATTTAAAAACGACTAAGAGGTTGCTTTTATATAATGTACAACACTATAATAAAGTTTGGTTAACCATTTTTAAAGTTTACATTTAAGTAAAATTATTAAATAAACTTGACAATAAGTGACTAAAGGTTGTATAATATGTGAAATTATTAAAAATAAGGAGTCAAATTATGAATATATTAGAAAAGTTGACCAATCAAATGCAAGGAACTATCGAATCAGGGGTATCACTTGCGTTACACAATAAAAACCAAGAAGTAGAACCCGTACACTTGTTATGGGCATTACTAACAAATAGTGGTAGTATTTTACACCAGGCACTCAATAAAATGAATGTAGATAAAGCTGCGATTGAATTAGAAACAAAATCTTTAGCAAATAAATTGCCTCAGGTCTCATCAGTAACAAAAGAGAATATAAAACTGGGACAAAACCTCGTACGTACATTGCAAAATGCAGAGGGGGTCATGGCAGCCAATGGGGATCAGTACCTCGCAGTAGATGCATGGCTATTGGCCAATGCGGATGAAAGCTTTATGAAAGATACCATTGGGAAATATGTGGATATTTCTGAGTTTAAAAAGACGTTAGAGAGTATTAGAGGGGGGAAACAGATTGATTCACAATCTGGTGATGAAACCCTTGAGGCATTGGCACAGTATGCAGATGACCTCAATCAAAAAGCTATCGATGGGAAACTTGACCCTGTCATAGGTCGAGATGAAGAGATACAGCGTATGATGCAAATCCTTATTCGTAAGACAAAAAACAACCCAATCCTCATCGGTGAGCCAGGGACCGGTAAAACAGCCATTGTAGAAGGACTTGCTCAGCGTATCGTGAACAAAGAAGTACCTTTGAGCTTACAAAATATGCGTGTCATGAGCTTAGATATGAACAGACTTATTGCAGGAGCGAAATATAGAGGTGAGTTTGAAGACAGACTCAAATCTGTCATCGATGAAGTGAAAGAATCTGCAAATATCATCTTGTTTATTGATGAGATTCATACGATTGTAGGGGCAGGAGCCTCTGAGGGTGGAAATGATGCAGCCAATATCTTAAAACCCGCACTTGCACGTGGTGAGTTACATACTATTGGGGCAACCACACTCAAAGAATATAGAAAGTATTTCGAAAAAGATACTGCATTGCAACGTCGTTTCCAGCCTGTAAAAGTGGATGAGCCTAGTATTAATGAAGCACTACAAATCCTAAGAGGGATTAAAGACAAGTTAGAGGCACACCATAATGTCAATATCACCGATGCAGCGCTTATTGCAGCTGCAAAGTTATCTGACAGATACATTACGGACCGTTTCTTGCCAGATAAGGCGATTGACCTCATAGATGAAGCTGCGGCGGAACTGAAGATGCAGATAGAGTCTGAACCTACAGACTTAGCTAAGGCAAAACGTGAGATATCTACACTTCAAGTGGAAAAAGAAGCTTTGAAAATGGAAGTAACTGAGAAGAATGCTTCACGTCTTGATGAGATAGAAAAAGAGCTTGCAGATATGGAAGAGAAGCGTGTCGCATTGCAAACGCAGTTTGATACTGAAAAAGATGTATTTAACCAAATTGCAGAGATTAAAACAGCGATAGATTCACTAAAAACACAAGCAGAAAATGCAAAACGTTCTGGTGATTTCAACAAAGCTGCAGAGATAGAGTATGGACAAGTCCCAGAAGAAGAAGCCAAACTTAAAGCACTTGAAGAGCAATGGAATGAGATGATGAAAAATGGTACCTTGCTTAAAAACTCTGTAGATGAAGAGATGATAGCAAGTATCGTAAGTCGCTGGACAGGTATTTCTGTGAGTAAAATGCTTCAAGGGGAAAAAGAGAAAATCTTGGCCATAGAAAGCATCTTACGTGAAGAGGTAGTAGGTCAAGATGAAGCACTCAAGGCAGTATCACGTGCGATAAAACGTAACAAAGCAGGGCTTAGTGATACTAACAGACCAATAGGTAGCTTTATGTTCCTAGGTCCTACGGGAGTTGGTAAAACACAAGTGGCTAAAACCTTGGCGAAATTCTTGTTTGATACAGAGAAGGCACTGATTCGTATCGATATGTCTGAATATATGGAGAAACATGCAGCATCACGTTTGGTTGGTGCACCTCCAGGGTATGTAGGGTATGATGAAGGTGGACAGCTCACAGAAGCAGTACGTCGTAAACCATACTCAGTGGTACTTTTCGATGAGATTGAAAAGGCGCACCCAGATGTCTTTAACACACTCTTGCAAGTACTGGATGACGGACGTTTAACAGACAACAAAGGAGTCACGGTAGACTTTAAAAATACCATTATTATTATGACATCAAATATTGCGTCAGATAAGATTATGGAATTTAAAGATCCCGAAGATAGACGTATGGCAGTCTCAGATGAGCTCAAAAAACATTTTAAACCTGAGTTCTTGAACCGTTTGGACGAGCAAGTCATCTTCAATCCACTAGATTTAGCTGCGATTACTCGCATTGTGGATATCTTATTTAAAGATATTCAGAAAAAATTGGCAGAACGTGACATTACTATCACGCTTACTGAGAGTGCAAAAGCGTACATTGCAGAAGCAGGATTTGATCCGGTGTATGGAGCAAGACCACTTAAAAGAGCTCTTTATGAAGTAGTAGAAGACAGATTGGCTGAACTCATCTTAGAAGACAAGGTTGTTGAAGGCTCAAACGTAAGCTTTGATGTGCAAAACGGAGAAATAAAAATTAATATTTCTTAAAGTGAAACATTCCCAACAAAGCGTTGGGAATGAAAGGGTGTATGTTATTTAATTACATAATTACAGAAGGGGTGTAATTACTGGACAAGGGAGTAAATAATTTGAATTATTTTCCTTCTGGTGCAGCTTCTTCTGTACCATTTGTATCACCATCAGTTGGCGCTGGAGCTTCAGTATCTACCGCTGCTACCGTTGCAGTAGCTTGTTCTACATTTTGCATATCGTTTGCTTGTACAGCCAGTGTTGTCATCGCCATTGCTGCGATTAAAATCATCATTTTTTTCATAAAATATCCTTTAAGTTTTGTTATCGAATTGTTATTCGAACAAGCAAAGTATAATGCATAAGTGTGACTCAAATCTTACTTATCAATTACCTAAGTATTACCTTTAACTAAATTTAATATATACTTGCAATACTAAAAAAAGGAATACAAATATGATACCTTTTAACCACCTTGGTTGGATATTTAAAACATTTGGTTCACGTGTTTATCCCAAAGAAGTACGTCATGGGTTATGTAAGTTTCTAAATGTGCTTGATAGCAGGGCAAAAGTACTTGACGTGGGGGCAGGTACAGGTATGATGTGTGAATTTGCCCAAGCTTGTAGAGATGATCTTCTTTTATCTGCTGTTGATCCTGCCCCTGGTATGTTAAAGTTTTCTCCTACTTATGTGACTGCCCATGAAGCCTCAGCAGAAGCTTTACCCTTTGATGATAATCATTTTGATTGTATTCTCATGGGAGAGGCTTTACATCATTTTCGTGAAGTAGATCTTGCCTTAGAACAGGCTGTACGTGTATTAAAAGATACGGGGAAACTTTTTATTTATGATTTTAATATTCAAACATGGATGGGGAAGATTATCTGTCATGGGGAAAAGTTATTAGGCGAACCTGGAAACTTTTTTGAACCAGAAGTCTTAAAAACAAAATTAGAAACCTATGGATTTTCCGTCAAAATAAAGCATTATGCCTGGCGCTACACTATCTCAGCAGTTTTGGAGAAGAAATGAAATCTTTATCTATCATTTTTATGCTTATATGGATATCTGGATGTAGTCAAAAGAATTCTGTAGATATCAATACAGAGCCTACCCCCTCAGCATGGAAAGTGCTCAATACTGGGGAGCATATGATAAGAAAAAAAGTTTTAGTACGAGGCAGTTGTTGGGATTATATTGATTGTATTTACACCAAAGCAGGGTGCTCAAGGTCACAAAGAAAAACAGTTTTCAAAAGTCGTAAACAGGGACCATATGTTGATGTCAAAAAAATTAGACCTGGTGATTGGCTCTATTTTCTTAATGGTTCTTACCATAACAGTGAGCATAGTGCAATATTTGTGAAATGGATTGATTTTAAGCATAAAACAGCACGCATGCTCAGCTACCAAGGGGAAGGTAAACGAAAACCGGCCCGATATAAAAATTATGTATTAAAAAAAGTGTATCACATCATGAGAACACAAAATTAGACACTCGCCTTATTTTTCTTCTTTTAAGAGTGCGACTTTCATTTCATAGAGTTTAACTTCTCTTTCTGAAAGTAGCAGTTTATCTTTAGCTAAGGCTGCTTCTACTTCTGCAAGTTTGAGTGCCATATTTTTTTTATCAATCTTATTGCTATGATGTGACTTTACTTTCATCTCATTCAATTTTTCTTCTCTTTTGATTAATTCTAACTTTTTCTTTGTAATATCTACTTCAAGATTTGCTAACTTAATCTCCATTGTTTCTATCGTTGGTTTGTCTGCTAAAACACTTGGGCTAAACCCAAAAGAGAGCAAGACTCCCAATATCAATGCTTTGGTACCTTTTTTCATAGTATTCTCCTTTTAGAATGTTCTATATTTAAAATCACTAATTATTTGATTTTACTATAAATTATTTTTATAAATATTGATTTCAATCAAGAAGATATAGAATAAGTTTGAAGGTATCTTAGGTAGTGATTAATGACTATTTAACAATGGCTCGCTGGTGGACGAAACAATGAGTTTTTAAAAAAGGAGGAAGAATAAAAATTGGTCTCACTACCTAAGATATGTTGAATTATAACTAAATAAGATAAAATTAGTCTTAATTAAAAACTTATAACTATAATTTGTCTAAATTATTTTACTTTTATCATTATGTTTTAACACACTAACCAGTTCTCCATCTTGAAAATGTCCGCTGTAGCGGGCATTCCCTTCCAGCCATTTGACTCCAAGTACATCATTTTATTGCCAAAATATCCTACAATGTACTTCTCTTTGTAGAGTGGAAAGGTACCAGAATGCAACATTGCAAAGATATCATCATAAGATTTAGCGACTTCATAGTAAGAGAAATCAAAGCTATGCAGAGCGATGAGTGCAGCATGAAGCATCTCATTTTTGTGCATAGCAAGACTTACCACATAATATGCGGGGTAAGCAACAGCAGGATTGTCCAATAACTCTGAGATATAGAGTTTTTCTTTCTTTTTATTATACATAAAGGGATTATAGTGAAGAAAATCTCTAAGTTTTAAAAATATGTCAAATTGACATATTTTTATTCTTCTAACTCCTCTTTATTGTCTTTGAGTACATAAATGTAAGTATCGACATCCAGTTCATCATAACGCTCTACGGTCACAGCGGTTCGTACAAACTCTTCACCTTCAAAGGTATCAAGGTACTCCCAATTATTTTCCAAGTTATGAGAGTAAAATAAAAAGCCGTGTACGGTGTCGCCCTTGTCATCGAGTTTGATGCCGGGATATCCCATAGAAGCAGACCAACCAGCCCCTATAAGCTCTCCTATGACTGTAGCGGGTACAAACTTACCTATAATGTTTTCCAACACATGCCCATTTGGACAGTTAGGCATAAGTGTGCCGTAGACAAAAAGTGTATCCATCATGATAACCTTCAAATAATTTCCCGCATTATAAAGTAAAAGTGACTAAAATATGATAAAGGATTTTCATGGCATATGATTTACAAGATAAACTGGTGATTGCTATCTCTTCTCGGGCACTTTTTGATTTGGAAGAGGAGAATGCCATCTTTGACAAAGAAGGCTTGGAGTCATACTATACCCATCAGCTTGCCAATCTGGATAATCCGCTAGCCAGAGGTTCTGCTTTTAGATTTGTTCAAAACCTTTTGGCGATTAATAAAAAGTTTGACAACAAGCTCATAGAAGTCATCATACTTTCACGTAACAACGCGGCAACTGGACTACGTATAGGACGCTCCATAGAGCACTATGCCCTAGACATTGAACGCACAGGATGGACAGCAGGCACACCTGTGGCACGTTATCTCGAGGCTTTTAAAGTAGACCTTTTTCTCTCTGTCTATGCACCAGATGTAGAAGAGGCGGTAAACTCTGGTGTGGCAGCAGCTACCATACTCCCACATACACCTATTAGCTCAGAAGAGTCTGACATGGTTAAGATAGCCTTCGATGGGGATGCGGTCATCTTTGGTGATGAGAGTGAAAAAGTCTACCAAGAAGGAGGACTTGATGCATTCATCGCCCATGAACGTGAAAATGCTAAAAACCCTCTAAGCAAGGGACCATTCTTTAAGTTCCTCAAAATTATCTCTGAGATACAAGATAAGTTCCCCATGGAAAGCTCACCTATACGTACAGCATTGGTGACGGCTAGAAGCTTCTCTACCCATGAACGTGTGCTTGGCACATTAGAGGGGTGGGGCGTACGCGTGGATGAAGCTTTTTTCCAAGGGGGTGTTCAGAAGTATGAAGTCATTAAAGCATTTGGAGCAGATATTTTCTTTGATGATCAGGATGCTCATTTGCAACATACAGCGAAAGAAACACCCTCTGCAAAGGTTCCTTATATTATTAAATATTGATACTAAATTATAAATACTTGTTATAAAGTTGTAATTATATTATAATAAGGTATTGAAGGAATTGTCATGAAAAGAGTACTTAATTTATTTATAACACAGGAAAAAAAATTACGTAAAGCCTCGATACCTTGGATTATGTTACTTGTAAGTTCAACAGGACAGGCTTCATGTTCAAAGCTGGCAAAATTTGCGGGGATGAGTCAACATACACTTGAACATATTGTGAATAGACTTGTAAAAGTAGAGACAACTACAGGGAAATACACGACTAAAAATCATCAAACAGGTGCTTATGGTCGGTACCAAATTATGCCAAGTACAGCAAAGTATTATGCAGAAAAATTACATATTCCAAAAAATCAATGGAAAAAACCCTACAATCAAGACAAAATATTTCGAGCAATTATGAAAGATAATATAAAAAGTTTAAGACGAAATGGACATAAAGTTTCTGCCTTTTCTCTTTATGCAACGCATCAACAAGGTGCAGGTGGGTTTAATGCCATTATGAAAGGTAAAACCCTTACCAAAAGATTGGAGAAGAGTTTACGACAAAATTTACCATCGGAACTTGCAAAAGTCAAAAAATCACAACTGAGAATTACATGGATTAAGTATTGGAAGCGTAAACTAGGATAATAATTTATTCCTAAAGGTTAATATGTATGCTTAAAATGAAATACGCAGGGCCAAAAGTTGAAATTTCTCAGCATGGTATTCATTATGATAAAGCGCAGGAAGACACTTATGTGTATTTAATGGTTGCTTTGGAAATTCTACAAGATATTGACAATGATTACAGCCAAAAAGAGTGTTATACCCATGATTATAAAAAGGAAAATTTTCAAGAAGAAAAATTACATCATATTTTAAAATCTTATGAAAAAGAGATAGAAAATCATGCAGAAAAAGAGTATCAAGATTTTGAAGAAAAAATAGCACATGAAATCACACATGTACAAAATATACCTCACTTGACGGCAATAGAAAAAGAAGTTTGGATAAAAAATATAGAGCTTATGAAGTCCTATAGACTTCAAAGAACCATCAATAAAATATATTATGAACACTGCATAGAAAATACACGAAAATTACTCATTCACAAAAAAATAAAATCTCTTACCACACCTTTTGATAAAAACTTTTTCCATGTACTGCATTCGTTGAAAGATACCTTAATTATGGGGCACCCCTCTTTTGATGCGACTATCCAAGAAGAAATTAATCAAGTAGGAGACTTAACGATTACCCTCAATATTAAAAATTAACCGTAAGTGCTACAGTATCTATTTGATTTTTCGTTTTTTATAAAAGTCTTCTCTAAAAGATTCAAATCTCTCTTCCATAATAGCCTCTCTCATCTCTTTCATCAGATTAAGATAATAGAAGAGGTTATGGATGGTTCCTAGTCTAAAGTAAGTAATTTCTCTGGCACGGTACAGATGACGTAAATATGCACGTGAATAGGTTTGACATACCATACACGCACATTCTGGGTCAAGAGGGCTGTCATCTGTTGTGTACTCAGCTTTTTTGATGTTCACTTTTCCAAAGCTGGTAAAAAGTGTTCCATTACGCGCATTTCGTGTGGGCATAACACAATCAAACATATCCACCCCACGTGCTACATTTTCTACCAAATCTTCAGGAGTACCCACTCCCATGAGATAACGTGGTTTTTCTTCTGGCATAAATTGTGTTGTCCACTCTACCGTGTCATACATATCTTGGTTGGCTTCACCAACGCTTAGACCTCCTATGGCAAAACCGTCATAATCCATAGCACACAACTCTTTGGCAGACTTTTCTCTAAAGCTTTTATCTGTACCTCCTTGAATGATGGCAAATATATTTTGCTCTACACCAATACCTTCTTTTTGTTTTTCTCTAAAATAATCAATGCTTTCCTGTGCCCAGCGTGTCGTACGGTCAATACTTGCAGCAATACGCTTTTGCGTGGCAGGAAGCGCAACAAGGTCATCCAGTATCATCATAATGTCTGAACCTAGATTATGTTGGATGTCTATAACTTTTTTCGGGGTAAAGTAATGTTTAGACCCATCTAAGTGAGAAGCAAAGGTAATGCCTCCTTCATCTATCTTGACATTGTCAGAGAGAGAAAAGGCTTGAAATCCTCCACTATCCGTTAAAAATGACTTAGGATATTTTGTAAACCCATGTAGTTTACCCATTTTGGCTACAACATCATCTCCTGGGCGGATATACATATGGTAGGTATTGGCAAGAATAATCTCTGGTTGTATAAATGTAGCTAAATCACTGGCATCGAGTGCCTTCACTGCACCTACTGTACCTACTGGCATAAAGACTGGTGTTTGTATCGTAGAATGTGCTGTTTTAATCGTACAGGCTCGGGCAAAGCCATCTTTTTTATCTATCTGAAATTGCATTGTGTTATAATATCCCTTAAAATAATTGAGAAATTATATCTAAAACACCTAGAGGATATCGCATCAAAAATATATTAATCTTAGCCAGTGGTAGTGTTGCTAAACATTTCATAGATTGGGTAAGTAAAAAAAGAGTTGCTGAAAATCAATATTATGTGACATGCTACAAAGCAGGAACCACGCCTCCCAAAGTAGG
Organism: Campylobacterota bacterium; assembly: GCA_011330645.1. Taxonomy (GTDB): domain Bacteria; phylum Campylobacterota; class Campylobacteria; order Campylobacterales; family Sulfurovaceae; genus Sulfurovum. Next base: position 23,329 of record DRQB01000006.1, read on the forward strand.
GAAAAATATTACACTGATTGATGCAGACCCCACTAGCTACTCAAAACTATCACGTATTATGCGTGATACACATTATAGTAATGTTTTTATTGTGATGGAAGATATGGAAGATGCAGAATATGTCCTTAAAAATATTGCACTCATTGATCCAAAAACAAGAACGATACTTGTGAACCAGTGGGATAATGATGAGATAGGAAAAGAAGCTGAAAACATCACAGTCATACATAGTGATGAACTGATGGCTGCACACCTTTATGATCATCTACCTAATGTTCCTTTAGTTGCACAGAATGTTGGTTTAGGAAGAGGTGAGATTATGGAAATACATGTTCCTTTTGGGAGTTCTTATGCCTATAGACATGTGGGAAGTATACTTCAACGTAAATGGAAAATTGCAGCCATCTATCGAGATGAGAAACAGATACTTCCTACAACTGCAACCATGGTACGTCCTAATGATACCCTTTTAGTTGTAGGAAAACCTCTTGTATTAGATGGCGTTTATAAAACAATCAATAAACGTATTGGGCTATTCCCCGAACCATTTGGAAAAGATATTTATTTACTTTTAGACTTTAGATATGATAAAAAGAATGCCCTTATGTATTTAAAAGAGGGGATTTATCTTTTAGAAAAACTTGAAAATAAATCTCTTTATGTTCGTATTTTATATCCAAATGATTTTGCACTCATTGATGAATTAAAAAGTTATGAAACTGAAAATATCATGGTTTCTGTTTCCTATGAGAGTGAAGAGGTAAAAAATATCATTGAGTATGATATCCATCAACATGATATAGGTATTGTCATGAATAGTATTAAAGCATTTGAAGCAGATGACTTAAAAAATACACTTTATGATCTGAGAAAACTTGTATATTTATTTGGTGATAAACTACTATATAATATCAAAAAATGTGTGGTACTGATGAGCGGTAATGAAAAAATGGAATCTATTTCTGCTACGGCATTTGATATCTCTGAATCCCTTGGGCTAACGCTTATGTTAGGCGATTTCGACCCAGAAGGTGATTTTGAGAGTAAAAAAATGATTATTGAACATTATGAGACGCTTACACATATTTTTAACATGAAGATAGATATTGAACAAAAGATTGCTAATCCTATCCGGGAACTTTCAAATATGAATGAAATTCTTCAGGTAGCCCCTTTTGAAAAAGATCTTAATACTGATAGTTTTATGAAACTTATTTCTACTAAAATACAGGACTTTATACTCACAACAACCAGACATCCCAAATTACTTGTTCCTTTTGCACTCACAGAAGGAAAAGAAGAGACATAAACCTCATAGAAAACCTCTTCTATGACGCAGTACAACGAGATTTAACCACAATGGTGATAAAATAGAAGAAATTATGTTTTATCTCAAGGTTTCTCTAGATGATTGTCCCAATTGAATTAGTAAATACAAGCAATATAAAATATGACATCACAATTGATGCATTGCCCTCACTGCACTTCGATACCAATGTTGTTATCGTTACAAATCCAACTGTTTCGGGATACCATCTCCAAACACTTTTAAAAAAGATCTCTGCCACAACACTGAATGTCGTTACCATACCCGATGGAGAAGAATATAAAACATTAGAAACCGTTGAGAATATACTCAATGCATGTTTTGAACATAAACTGGATAGGAAATCTTTACTCATTGCTTTTGGGGGAGGGGTCATAGGAGATATGACAGGTTTTACTGCCAGCCTTTACCAAAGGGGGATTGACTTTATCCAGATACCTACCACACTGCTTTCTCAGGTAGATGCTTCCGTAGGTGGGAAAACTGGGGTGAACAACAAGTACGGTAAAAACCTCATAGGCGCCTTCTATCAGCCCAACGCTGTCTACATTGACCCACTATTTTTGGAGACACTACCTCCACGTGAGTTTGCTGCAGGTGTTGCTGAAGTCGTAAAAATGGCTGTGATGTTTGACAAAGACTTTTTCCACTACCTGCAAGGTGCAGACCTCAATAACGTAGATACTATCAAAGAGATGATTGCCAAA
>DRQB01000007.1 GCA_011330645.1 Campylobacterota bacterium
ATCGATATTTGTAATGAATGTCACCCATTCTTTACAGGTTCTGAGAAAATTCTTGATGCTGCTGGTAGAGTTGAGAAATTTAAAAGCAAATACAAATTGTCGTAAGACTTCAGGTATACTTTTGGGGACATCTGTCCCCCACTCTTCATTTATTTATCGCCTAAAGGCACCTCATGATTACATTTATCCCTACTCCTATTGGAAACCCTCAAGACATTACTATACGTGCAATGAAGCTTTTTGAAAGTGCAACACTTTTTTTATGTGAAGACACACGCCAGACCAAACGGCTTTTACGCTTACTTGAAGAGCGGTTTGATATGTCGTATCCTGATGCAGAGTTCTATAGTTTTAATGAGCATAATGGTCAAGAGAGACTAGATGAATTTGGTGAAACTTTTAAAGATAAAGAAGTGGTGTATGTGAGTGACGCAGGTATGCCAGTTATCTCTGATCCTGGGCAGTTACTTGTGGCATATGCACAGGAGAATGACCTCAAATATGATGTCTTGCCCGGCGCTTCAGCCGTGACTACAGCATACGCAGCTTCTGGCTTTGAAGAGGGTAAATTTTTGTTTTATGCTTTTTTACCACACAAGGGTAAAGAACGTGCTTCAGCGCTAGCAGAAGCGATGAATAATGGGTATAACACCGTACTCTATGAGTCTCCTCATCGTTTGGAAAAGCTTTTGGATGAAGTAGAAACCATAGATGAAAACAGAGAACTTTTTTTAGCCAAAGAGATAAGTAAAAAATACCAAAACTATTACTGTGGTACAGCCAAATCTTTAAATGAACAACTTAAAGAGTTGACTATCCGTGGTGAATGGGTAGTGGTGATAAAAGCCAAAGCTCAAGCAGAGAAAAACCTTAGTTTTTCTGAAGTTTTACAGCTTGATTTGCCACCTAAACCTAAAGCAAAACTCTTGTCACAGCTTAGTGACAAGTCAGTTAAAGAGTGGTATAACGAACTCATAGGTTAGGATTAACCCCCTAAAAGCAAAAATTAGATAAAATCTATCTTATGATAATTTACGGAAAACAAGTCTGTCTTTATGCCTTAGAGCATAAAGAAGCATACATAAAAACAGTGTACGTAGCAAAGAAGAACATCCTCCCACAAGAGCTCTTTCACAAGTACCACGATAAAATAAAATTTTTAGAAGAGAAGTGGGCACAGTCCATGGCTAAAGGTGGAAATCATCAAGGTATCTTGGTGGAGATGAATGTGTACAAACAAGCAGATTTCTCAACCATTAAAAAAAGTAGTTTCATTGTGATACTTGATGGTTTGACAGATGTGGGGAACATCGGTGCCATTGTACGTTCTGCCTATGCTTTGGGTGCAGATGCTATCATCGCTGCAGGTGTTAAGCATCTTAACTTTGCAGCCATTGCCCGCACAAGTTCCGGGGCACTGCTCGATATGCCTTTTATGGTCACACCCAATATTTTGGACAATATGAATGAACTGAGTCAAGTAGGATTTACTTTCTACGGTGCCGATATGCAGGGTACAAATATCCAAGAGATAGAAGTGGCCCCAAAGCGTGTATTGGTGATGGGAAGTGAAGGCAAAGGTATCTCAAAAAAGGTATCTGGAAAAATCAACCAAAAGGTCTCTATAGAGATGCGACATGCATTTGACTCACTCAATGTCAGTGCCGCAGCAGCGATTTTAATACATAGGATGGGTTATGCAGTTAAATGATATTCTTGAAGAAAATAGTGTAAAAGCAATCAGTAAAAAAACAAACATTTCTGAAGATAATATAGAAGCACTAATCTCAGAAAACTTTGAATATTTGGCAAAAGCAAAAGCCTTAGGTTTTATTTCAATTCTTGAACGTGATTTTGATATCGATTTAAGTACCTTACGAGAAAAGGCCTTGGCATATTATCAAGAGCACTCTTCTGAGGGAGAGAGTATTACTATTGGATTGCCTGTGATGGAAGAGAAAAAGGGACGTTCTAAATGGTTTCTACTTTTGATGTTAGGACTTTTGGCTTATGCTTCATGGTATTTCTTTACACAGTTTGATAAAAAAACATTAAGTACATTACTGCCATTCTCTGAAGATAAAGTTGAAACAGTAGCACCTGCAGAAGTCAAAGAAAAACAAAATGATATTCATAAAGACGATGCATTGAGTATCAGTAATGCGCTAAGCCATACACAAACAGATGCTACAGGAGCTCAAACAGATATTGTGGTTGCGAGCATAGAACCTAATGCATCCAAGGAGATATCATCTAGTGAGGCAATTGTTGTAGAGACTTCTCCTGTAGTAGAAACACAAGAGAGTATTTCTGAAACTACCAAGCCAGAAGCAGCCGTAGTGAGAGAAAGAGAAACGATTGCCTTAGTACCTGAACATAGACTTTGGTTTGGAATGATTGATATCAATACCGGTAAAAGAGATAATTTTTCTATTTCAAACAAATTTGATATAGATGTGAAAGATAAAAGTTGGCTCATTGCCACAAGTTCAGCCCCCTTTTCTTTTGTAAATAAAGAAGAAACACAAGAGTTCAACGATGCAAAAGAACACTATTTTAAAGTGAGCAAAGAAGGGATTGAACCACTAAGCAAAGCAGAATATATTGCACAAGGCGGTTATAGAAAATGGTAAAAATGAAAAAAGAGAGTAAATAATGTTTGATGAAATTCAATTTGAAAAAATAAATAGATTACCGAAATATATTTTTGCAGAAATCAATGATTTGAAAATGGCAGCACGTCGTAATGGAGAAGATATCATAGATTTTTCTATGGGAAATCCAGACGCAGCAACGCCACAGCCCATCATAGATAAACTTTGTGAAACAGCGATGAAACCCAAAACACATGGCTACTCTGCAAGTAAAGGAATTTATAAACTTCGTCTTGCGATGAGCCGTTGGTACAAACGTAAATATCATGCTGATCTTGATCCAGATACAGAAGTAGTCGCAACGATGGGAAGTAAAGAGGGATATGTGCATTTGGTACAAGCCATCGCAAATCCTGGTGATGTAGCTATCGTACCTGACCCAACCTATCCTATTCACTCTCAGGCATTTATACTCGCAGGTGCAAATGTAGAGAAGATGGAAGTGGTTTTTAACGAAGAGACGTTTGAAGTAGATGAAGACAGGTTTTTGGCTGATGTCAAGGATGCGTTAGAAAACTCTATCCCTAAACCTAAGTTTTTAGTAGTCAACTTTCCACATAACCCAAGTACTGCTACCGTGACACCAGAATTTTATGAAAGACTTGTTGCCTTGGCAAAAGAGCAACGTTTTTATATTATTTCAGATATTGCTTATGCCGATATTACGTTTGATGGCTATAAAACTCCATCTATTATGCAGATAGAGGGAGCAAAAGATGTTGCAGTGGAGTCTTACACTCTGTCTAAGTCTTACAATATGGCCGGGTGGAGAGTCGGTTTTATCGTAGGGAATAAAAAACTGATTTCTGCATTGCAAAGCATTAAATCATGGCTTGACTATGGGATGTTTACCCCGATTCAAGTAGCGGCTACTGTGGCACTTGATGAACATGGGTATGTACCTGATGAACAAATCATCCCACGTTATCAAAAAAGACGTGATGTCATGATACAGGCATTTGGCAATGCAGGGTGGCCACTGGCCAAACCCAATGCCTCTATGTTCATTTGGGCTAAAATACCAGAAATCGCACGTGATATGGGTTCACTAGAATTTTCTAAACAACTTCTTGTGCAAGCGGGTGTAGCGGTAAGTCCAGGGATTGGTTTTGGTAAGTATGGTGATGAGTATGTACGTATCGCACTTATTGAAAATGAAAAACGTATTCGCCAAGCAGCAAAAAATATTAAGAAGTTTTTGAAAGACATAGAGGCACAAAAAAATGGTTAAAATCGGGATTTTAGGTGTTGGTACTGTAGGTGCCAGCGTAGCAAACATACTTGAAGCAAATGCTGACATTATCGAAGCACGTGCAGGGAAGAAGATAATCGCCAAGTCTGGTGTAGTGAAAAACCTCGGTAAAGAAAGAGGCGTTTCTATCAAGCTATCTGACAATCCACTAGATGTTGTAGATGACCCCGAGATTGACATCGTTGTGGAGCTTATGGGTGGAGTAGAAGAGCCTTATGCCTTAGTAAAAAAAGCACTTGAAAATGGTAAAGCAGTCGTTACTGCCAACAAAGCACTTCTAGCCTATCACCGTTACGAACTCCAAGAGATAGCTGGAGACATTCCTCTCATGTATGAAGCAAGTACGGCCGGAGGCATCCCTATCATCGGTGCCTTGCGTACGGGGCTTTCTGCCAACCATATAGAGTCTATTCAGGGTATTATGAATGGTACATGTAACTACATGCTCACTAACATGATAAACAATGGTGCAAAATACGAAGAGATACTCAAAGAGTCTCAAGAACTAGGCTATGCAGAAGCTGATCCTACTTTTGATGTGGGTGGATTTGATGCGTCGCACAAGCTTCTCATCTTGGCAAGTATCGCCTATGGTATAGATGCAAAACCAGAAGATATCCTCATCGAGGGGATAGAAAACATCACAAGTACCGATGTAGATTTTGCCAAAGAGTTTGGCTATGAAATCAAGTCTTTAGGTATTGCTAAAAAAGTAGGTAATGGTGTGGAACTACGTGTACATGCTACTATGATACCTGCTGATAGCATGATAGCCAAAGTTGATGGTGTGATGAATGCTGTGACTGTAGTAGGTGACAGAGTAGGTGAGACGATGTACTACGGACCAGGTGCTGGTGGAGATGCCACAGCTTCTGCTGTTATCTCTGATATCGTAGACATCGTACGTGGAAATCAAGGACCGATGCTAGGCTATAAAAAGGGCTTAGAGTCTGGACTCAAACTTCTACCTAAAGAAGACATCGTTACACAGTACTACCTTAGACTTGAAGTTGCAGATGAGAGCGGTGTATTAGCCAGCATCACATCAACACTTGGTAAGTTCGGCATCTCTATAGAAGCAATGCTACAAAAGCCATCTAGTACAGAAGAGAGAGCAAAACTCCTCTTTACTACACACAAGTGTAAAGAGAGCGAAATGCAAGAGGCTATGACAGCACTTGGTAAGCTTGATGTTGTGCATGGTGAGATTGCTATGATGAGGATTGAGAAGTAGGGATGATGACAGCATAGCGTGTATTTTTACTCGCCGTCCCTTCTACTTGTTCGATACACCTCTTTTCCAATAAATCAGCGATATCACGCGATGCAGTAGCAGAGGTGGTATCGGCAATCGTTATATATTTTTTTCGACTCAGACCACCTTTAAAATTATCGCTACCCATATCTAAGATTTTATTGATTACTTTTGTCTGTCTGGCATTAAGATGACTCTCTTTATGCTTATCCCAAAACTTTGTTTTATCTACAATGTAGCTCAATGACTGTTGCGCTTCTAGTAGAGCCTTATACAGTGTCTCAAAAAACCATTGACACCATAAAGTAATATCTGTAGGGTTCTTTTGTCTGATGTACCCTGTGGTCTGTTCTAATGCAGTATAGTAAGCTTTTCTGTTGTCATTGATACTTTTAGACATGGTATAGAGCTTAGAGATATGAGAACTCTCAATCTGTGAGAGTACCATGTCAGTAATAGCTCTAGAGATACGTCCATTCCCATCATCAAGAGGGTGGATGATAACAAACCATAAGTGTGTAATGGCTGCTTTCATTAGTGAGGCAGGGGTATTGTTGTACCATGCTATAAAAGCATCCATTTCTGTTTGCAGTTTCTCTCTAGGCGGTGCTTCATAATAGACTTTTTCTCTACCTATAGCACCAGAGACTATCTGCATCACACCCTCTCCTCTAAAAGAGGCGATATTTATTTTGTGCAAGTGGTTAGACTTTTCAAACATTGCATGATGCCATGCAAATATCTTTTCTAAAGTGAGGTCTTCTTCATAGTTGGTATTTGCATCTATGAGTATGTCTACATAGTTGTCCTCTTTGAGTCTCTCTCTGTAGCGTGCATCCTCTTTGAGTCCTAGCTTCTCTTGTATAGATGAGCGTACACTCTCTCTGTTAAGCATCTCACCCTCTATGGCACAACTAGCCATAATCTCATTTTCCATAGCATTGAGCTGTGTTTGCTTGATGTTGTGTTCATCCATTACAGAGAGGTAGGCTATGAGTTTACCCTGTTCTAGGGTGATTTTTTGCATGAGAGGGTCTAGTACTTCTCTGTCATAGCTAAAGTGTGGGTAATCATTTTGCTCCCATATCCATTGTGTTTGTTGTGTTTTTTTTGCTTTCATAATGGACTATTGTAGCCAATATGATACGAATAGTCAAATTATTCGTATCATATTTGATATGAATAATGGTTTTAATCGTACCATTTTGCTTGTTTTGGTATGAGGCTTATGTTTTTTGGGTAGAATATGATTTAAGAAAAAATGAAAAATATGGCAATTTGACATATTTTTCACATATAGCTGTGATTTAGGATATAGTTTTAAAAATTAAGGGTGATGCATGACAAAGAAAATCGAAAATATAGATTTAAAAAAAGCACAACCTTTTATCAAATGGGTAGGTGGTAAGCGAGGTTTGCTTTCACAGATTATTCCATTACTTCCTAAAACATTTAATAACTATTTTGAACCATTTGTAGGTGGTGGGGCACTCTTCTTTGAATTGTATGCCCAAGGTAAACTGAACGGAAAAAATGTCTATCTTTTTGATATAAATGCAGAACTAATTAATGCCTATACTATGGTAAAAGAAAATCCTTTTGAGCTCATCAAAAAATTACACGTATTCAAAAAGAAACACTCGAAAGAATACTATTACGAAGTGCGTGCTTGGGATAGAGACGAAAATTTTTTAGAAATTAGTGCTTTAGAACGTGCGGC
>DRQB01000008.1 GCA_011330645.1 Campylobacterota bacterium
CAAAAGGGCAAGTAAAAGTGGTGCACCAGAGAAGATTTGAACTTCCACGCCCTAAGGCACAAGCCCCTCAAGCCTGCGTGTCTACCGTTCCACCACTGGTGCAGTGAGATAATACTTTTAAAGTGTATAAAACTTTTCTAAATGAGGAATAAACTTAGGTGCTAAAAGCACCTAAATTTGCTTAGTCTTTAAAGAAAACCTATCCAAGGAATGGGTTAGCGTAAAGAGCAATAAGAGCAATAACAAGTGTATAAATAACTTGTGCTTCAATCATCGCAAGAGCAATAAACATTGTAGTCATTAGTTTACCACCAAGACCTGGGTTACGTGCAGTACCAGCAATAGTAGCAGCTGCAGTATGACCCATACCAATAGCTCCACCAAGAGCAGCAAGACCAAGACCAACACCAGCAGCAACTACTGAGTAAGCTTTAATCATAGATTCACCGTCTTCACCAGCGAAAGCAACAGCACCAAGTGCTAAGAAAAGTAAGAAAAACTTTTTCATTTTAAAATCCTTTAAATTAATAGGTTTTAAGTCTCCATCGACTATATGTTTGTTCTAAAAGTCTGTTCGGATAGCGTAAACAATGTTACCATTGCCAACAACCACATAAATGCAAGCTGTTTCCCTACTAATCACTTTTTATAAACGTCGGGATTATAGCTAAATAAGATTTAATTTATGCTAAAAATTCCGGTGTTGCCAATTCTACTTTTTTCCCTTTTTGTTCCATAACAACGACAGTGATAGTGTCACCCTCACTATAACGCTCTGAAAGGTTATTGACACGTTCTTTTGCTACTTTTGAAATATGAAGTAATGCATCAAAGCCATCAGGCATTTCCACAAAAAGACCAAAATCAACAATACGTTTCACTTTCCCTTCGTAACTCTCCCCTACTTTATATTCCATTTGCTTTTTTACAGGAGTAGAAGCGATATTTTCTATGTGTGCTTTGGCCGCAGCCACCTTTTCTTTATCTCCACCAGAGACTTTCACGCCACCTACATCACGATCAAGATCAATACTCACTTCAAACTTTTCAATAATCTCACGAATAGTAGCCCCTGCTTTACCAATAATATCTACTATTTTAGAAGGGTGGATAGAAAAGTTTTCTGTACTCGGAAGAGCATCACTTGCCTGCATGTTTTGTGATGCACTCTCCATAAGTGCTAAAATATGATTTTTTCCTTTACTCGCTTGAGTAAGTGCATCTTTTAACACAGCCATGTCGATACCACCCAGCTTAATGTCCATTTGAAGTGCAGTAATCCCCTCAGATGTTCCTGCTACTTTAAAGTCCATATCACCATCATGGTCTTCAAGTCCCATAATGTCAGTGAGTACTGCATATTTAGAGCCATCTGTTACAAGACCCATAGCAATACCTGCCACAAGTGCCGTAGTTTCTACTTCTGCTGCACGTAATGCAAGTGCACCACCACAGATAGTTGCCATAGATGATGAGCCATTAGACTCCAAAATCTCGGAAACCAAACGGATACTACCATCATAATCTAAAGGAATAGTAGGTTCTAATGCTCTTTTCCCAAGATTTCCATGTCCTAATTCACGGCGACCTGGTGCCCCAATAAACTTAGCATCTCCCACTGAGTACCCTGGAAAGTTATAATGCACCATAAAGTTTTCAGACTGACTATTTTTAGAAGTAATCAGTTCATACATTTGTGCATCTTTTTTGTCTCCCAGTGTCACAGTCACTAGTGCCTGTGTTTGTCCTCGGGTAAAGAGACATGAACCATGTACTGATGGTAAAAGATTTGTTTCAATACTAATAGGTCTCACTTCATCCAAAGCCCTTCCGTCTGCACGTATATTTTTATCTAGTATCATGGCTCTGACCACTGTTTTTTTATAACGTTCCAATACTTTAGAGACAAGCTCTTTGTCAGCCTCTTTACCTTCAGATTCCAGCTTAGCTAAAATGGCAGTACGCACTTTTTTGAGTTCAGAAGAGCGTTCAGATTTTGCCATATGTGCAATAGCTTTTTCAACATCTGAAGCATAGTTATTTTCGATAAATGAATAAAGTACTTCATCCACTTTGTCTTCCGACATTGCAAGAGATAAAGGTTCTCGAACCATAGGCGTAAAGGATTCAACAAATGCCGTTGTTGCTTTTTCAATAGACTCTGCCGCCATCGCAATTACATCTACCAGAGCATCTTCTGAAAATTCATTGGCACTTTGTCCCTCTGAATCTTCACTTGCCAAGGTACGCATTTCAATCATGACTACGTCTTTACCTGAACCTACAACAAGTAAATCTAATTCACTATTCTCTTGCTGTGTAAGTGTTGGATTAATCACCAAATGATCATCTTCTGTACCAACACGTACAGCTGCAATAGATGTCTTTACAGGAATATCAGAGACAAACAGTGCTGCATTTGCTGCATGAAGTGCCGCAACTTGCATATCTACATTCTCATCCGAGCTTACAACCATCACTGTAATAGTCACAGGGTAATGGAATCCTTTAGGAAACAAAGGACGTAAAGAACGGTCAACAATACGTGACGTTAACGTTTCAAAATCACCTGGCTTGGTCTCTCTTTTGATAAAGCCTCCAGGAATTTTAGCTGCAGCATACGATTTTTCTATATATTGCACAGTAAGGGGTAAGAAATCTTCATCCACTGCTTTTTCATCTATGGCAACTGCTGCAATAAGTACGGCTTTACCTTGTGTATACATTACTGCACCAGAGGCTTGTTTAGCCACTTTGTTAAAAATATATTTTTCTTCAAGATTATTTACATTAATCTCTATCATTTGTTCATTCATTAATTTCATTTTCCTTATGGGGTTTCTTCATATGTGACTCAACAATTTCTTCAATTTCATCAAAAGTCATTGGTTCGAAGTTTTTATAGTAGTATTCTATCGAAATATAGTCTTGTATCTTATGAGGGCAAAATACGCCATCACAGACAGTGAGTAAATTTTGATACACTGCTCTATCTAAAATAGGTGTTGCAATATAAATATTTTTTGCTCCTCGTGCAATCACAGATTTGAGCGCTACCATCATAGTAAGTCCTGTTTCTATACATTCATCCGCTAAAACAACGTACTTACCTTCTAAAGATACAAGATCTTTTCCTTTGCGATATTTGTAGACATAAGAAAGTACGTCTTCATCATATTTTCTTTGTGCTTCACTATACACATAATCTTCATTGATATCAAATGCATCAATAAGTGCTTTATGCATAACCACTTCTTCTGTCTCAGATATCATAGCGATAGCCAATTCATGATTATTCGGAGCAAGGATAGCTTCTGTTAAAAGTATATCCATTTGCGCATCTACTGTTTTAGCTATTTTATCCGCGAAGAAAACACCTCCTTCACTGACACCTATAATCACTGTTTCATTCTTAGAGAGAAGTTCAATAGGTAAAGATTCTATCAGTTGCGTAGAAGCATCTCCTCGATCTTTAAAATATTGATTAGGGTTTAAATCTTTGGGCATGTTCTGCTCCTGGAAATTGTTTTGCGATTTCTTCTTCATCAAAAGTATAACGAAACTCTTCTATATACTTCATCAAGAATCTATATGCTGCATTGATCTGCTCCATTTCTTTGATGTCACCCCCTAAATCAGGATGATTTTTCTTCGCAAGAAAATGGTACTGAGTCCGAATATCCTCTTTATTGATTAATTTAGGCAAACCCAATATATCTAAAGCCTTTTCTATTTCTTCCAATGGACTTAACATTATTTTTTATCTCCCGTTCCCACACCACCAAAAGGAATAAAGTTAAACTGTAAATAAAAACTACTTTCCTTGGTAAATCCCGTAGGTCTAGGTGTAATGTCTTGCCGTATAGCTCCTGCTACACTCCAACAATCTTGATGATATTTACCACCTAGTCGCCATTGCTTACTGGATGCTTCTGTAATATCATATGTCAAACCACCCTCAATATCAATATTATTATTCCACTGATAAGCAAAATTAAAACTTACATCATTCGAAGGGATAAAAGTATCTGTATCATCTGCCAACTTTTGTTTATAACTGTGTCCAAGTGTAAAGTTATATGTCTGTCTATGCAGGGATATTCTACTCGATGATTCCCTAACTTTACCAAATTCATAAGAATATATCATATTATTATAAAAACGCCACTGCTTCCAATTATATTGCATTTCATTCTCTAAATCAGCCCATTTATAGTCTCGGTTTGGATAATAAATTTGGGAGATACGTTGAAAAAATTTCAAACCCATGGTCTTGGTATAGAAATATTGGTTCAACATGATATTGTATTGTTCTTCTGGTAACCCCACAGCAAATAATGCTTTTTGTTCTGTAAGTAAATCATCAAAAGCAATAGGGTTTTCTCGCTCATTTCCAGGTTTAATATACTCGATAGAAGGCTGTAAAACATGGATAAAGGTATCATATGCTTTTGTTAAATCTGTAAAAATTTTTGCTTTATGGATATTACTATAATATCGAAAAGTATGATAGGGATACGTTCCATTTCCAAAAAAGAACTTACTATAATAAAACTCTTCACCTAAAGAGATATTGATAAAATCATCCCAAAAAGAGGTTGTAAACTCTAAAGGTACTTTTACTTCTGCCTGTCGTAACGTCGTTCCTTTGGTTCTAAAGAAATTATTGAAATGTGTATCAACACTATAGGTAAGATTATCCCAGATAAAATGATTTAAATATTTATGCCACTGTAAAGAAGGAAGTATCTGTAATGTATCATCATTGTGTTCTTTACGTGTATCAATGAAATACTTAGCATTTAAACCTGTATAATGTGTATCATTGTACAAATAATAATTTACTCTTGATTCTTGTAAAGGAGTTAATCCAAAATGACGTAGATGCGTTTTTTGTAAATTTAAATAATCAATATCATTCAAATAGGTTGTATTGACATAAAGCCCATCTATGTACCCTTTGGGTAAATATTTTCGAAGTACATTGGAAGATTCATAATTAAACTCAGCCCCATAGTGATTAAGGTCTTTTGTATTCTCTCTTTCCTTATAATCCTGAGAATCATTAAAATACCCCAAGCGTATCTTCCCTGAAGAATATTGACTGTCAACAAAACGAAATGTATTGTAAAGTCCAATAGATCGGTTTGTACGAATCTGTGGATTAAATTCTATATCCATACTGGGGTTAATCGCCCAGAAGATAGGTTGTTCGTAAATAAACCCCTCGTTAGAGTTGTAACCAAAAAGAGGAAATAATAAACCTGATGTTCGTTTTTTTTCTGTAGAAAATCCTAAATAAGGAGAATAAAAGATGGGCATATCCAAAAAATAAACTTTTGCACCATAGACTTTCATATACTTGTCGTTACTGTCATATAAAGAGTGTTTAAAAACCATATGCCACAAAGGATCATCAACATCACAGGAAGAGAGTATGCTTTGTCCCAATGTATAATTGGCATCTAATCGATGTGCTTTATCGGTCATTATCCATACATCATTTTCACTGGCCAAAAAAAGTTCTTTAAAGTGTACCTCTTTTGTATCAGTTTGTATTTCCATGTGGTTGGTGTGTTCTTTACTACCTTGATAGCCTATCATCTCGACTTTACCATCTAAGACCAATAATTTTGTCTCTTTATTGTAGTGTGCAGATATTGCTTTGATGATAGAGTTATCATAATACACTACCACACCTTCTGTAGCATAAACACTGTTTTTGGTAGAATGTAGCGATGTCGCAGTGACTTCAATTTTACTTTTCTTTTCCAATGCCAATAGAGGTATTACACCTATGCCAAGCAGCAAAAAAAATAAGTAAATGAGTCTAAACATCTACAACAACACAGCCAGAAAGTTTATCATGTAATGTCTGATTGAGTGGAGAAAAAAAAGCCATAAGAAATCCTAAATAAAAAAAGACTTCACTTCCTATTCTTAGGACTGCTCTAAGTAATGCTTTTAAAAATGTGGGTTTCTCTTTCGTTGTCAATTCTATAACTTTTATTTTCATCATATATTTACCCAACGTCATCCCATTTTGCCATACAAAAAATGTATGATAGAGTACTTTTAGTGCAATAATTAAAATGAGATTATTGACTGAAAACTGATTCATTTCATTTTTGAATACTTCAATGGATTCAGGGGTAATCACTGAGGGGAGATGAGAAGCAATAGCCATAAGTTGATTATAAAAAATAGCCAATAATAAAAGGGCTATCACAATATCGTCTATCACAAAAGAAGAAATCCTCTTTTGCATACTTGCCAAAGGGAGAGAAGTATTTTTTGTCATATAGTTTTGCCTATAAAGCTTGATACGCAATATCTGTACGACATTGTTTCCCTGCAAAATGTACCTGTCCCACTAGCATATAAGCACGTTTTTGTGCCTGGGCAATACTATCTCCTACACCGACACAGACCAATACTCTACCCCCGCTTGCATAGAGCTTTCCATCTTCCCCTCGAGACACACCGGCATAAGAGATATGTGCATTCTCATTGAGTTCTTCATGATAAATATCATCTACAATAATTTCAGCTGGTGGCGTACTTTTATAAGGATAATCTTTTGATGCCATCACCACACCCACTGCATATTTATCGTGAAATTCAATGGTAGCATTTTTCAAATCACCTGTTGCAGCTTTGTAAAAAAGTTCTGAAGCAGGAGACTTGAGTAGCGGCATAAGTTCTTCACACTCAGGGTCACCAAAACGTACGTTATACTCTAAGATAATAGGTTCACCTTTGACTACCATTACGCCGATAAAAAGCACACCTTTAAACGGCATTCCCTCAGCCTTCATCCCTTCAAGTGTAGGTACGATGACGCGCTCATCGAGTTTTCTATATATCTCATCATTCACAAGAGGGGTTGGTGCATATGCTCCCATACCACCCGTGTTTGGTCCTTCATCATTGTTGAGAAGTCTTTTATGGTCTTGTGCTGCAGGAAGTACTACATAATCTTCACCATCACAAATGGCAAACACAGAAAGTTCATAACCATCTAAAAACTCTTCTACAACTATCTTTGTTCCGGCATCACCAAATGAATTACCAGAGAGCATCTCACCAGCAGCCCTCTTAGCTTCATCATGACTCTGAGCGATAATCACACCTTTACCACCACAAAGTCCATCTGCTTTGACAACAATCGGTGCTTCTAAAGTTTCGATAAATTTATAGGCATCCTGTAAAGAGTCTGTTTCAATATATGCTGCAGTTGGTACATTATGACGTGCCAAAAAGTTTTTCATAAAGATTTTTGAACCTTCTAACTGAGCTGCTTGCTTGGAAGGGCCAAAGATAGTAAGTCCACGTGCTTCAAAAACATCTACAACGCCATCAACCAAAGGCCCTTCCGGACCAACGATAGTCAAATCCACACCATTAGCTTCTACAAAGTCTGCCAACTCTGCAAAATCAGAGATAGTAAGGTTCTCTCCCAAAGCATCTGTTGCACCATTACCCGGAGCAAAATAAATTTTCTCTACATTCTCATCTTTGCTTAATGCCAATCCTATAGAGTATTCTCTACCACCTGCACCTAAAATCAATACATTCATTATGTTCTCCAAAAAATTATAACCATTCCAATCTACGGTGCTTTTAGTAGTGGTAATAATTGTGCGTAGAGAGTTTTATAAAATGCTTGAAGGTGAACTTCTGTGTTCGTCGATGGCATTTTAGAAAGCTCTATGCGTGCAAAGATTGCCGCTAATAAAGCCCCGGGTGAGCGTTCTGCTTAAAGTCGGCCCTAATAAGCCAACGGTGTAGGAGGGAGTCTCTCTTTAGGAGATGATTTCTCGTCCAAATACATGGACTCAAACGAAAACTTCCACACACCAAGAGACTACATGTCCCACTAAGATTAATGTTGGACCCCAAATACAGTCGTCGCATCACCTAGGTTAAATAGATTATAACCTATTTGGAGTTAGAAGTGAGTAAAATCTCATTGGCTTTATGAAGACAAGCATCAATTGTTGGTTCATTTGCCACAACAAAAGAGACATACTGAGGTAAATGATTTTTTGTTGATTTTCCTATCACTATGGCAGTATAACTTTCATCCCAAACAAAATTTTTAAAAAAGCACTCTATCGTTGACGGAGAAGTAAAAACAATAATTGCATTTTTTATAGGTTTTTCTTTTTTTGGATAGTGTTTACAATGTGTCTCATAAATAATTTGTTCTTCCAGTACTATATCATGCTTTGCAAGAAGAGCTTTCGAGTCAAAAGAAATTTCTTTAGGGCGCAAGTATAAAATCTTTTTATTATGAAATTTTTCAATAATATCATGCCCTAAAGATTCTCCATAAAAAGATGTTGATTGATAGCATACTGTCCCACCTAAACTTTTTATTTGTCTAGCTGTCGCTGAGCCAATAGCCAAACAAGGAAGTTCTTTCCACTTTGGATTGATCTCTTCTGCACTTTTTACAGCCTGCTTTGAAGTAAACATTAGTGTATTACAAGAAGACAAGTCAATACTATCTGCCACAAGGCTAAACTCTATCATAGGTAAAGATATCGTCTCTTCTTTAACAAGAGGAGAAAGAAGATAGATAGTTCTTTGCATCAGTCTGTGACCTTCTTTAAATCCATCAATGGTTTACCATGTAACAGAGCATTATTCATCTCTTCATCATCATAAGGATCAAAATGTGGTGTAATAACCCACTTTTTTTTCGGATCTAGAAGCTTTATTTTATCTTCAACTTCATCTGCAATACGATGTGCTTCAAGCAATAACATGTTGGGACGTAAGACCATATGAAACTCTACAAAATTAGTGCTACCATCTGTTCTTGTTCGTAACCAATGATAAGACGTTACTTCAGGGTGCCTAGAGATAATTTCTCCTATTTGTGCCACCATCTCTCCTTCTAGGGCACGGTCTAAAAGTATCTCGATACCATCAACAATAATTTCATAGGCAGAATAAATAATATATATACCAATCCCTATACCAAAAACTGCATCTATCCAGTCTAGTCCTGTAAAAGCCACCAATCCCAAAGCCACCAATACGGCTGCATTCGACCATAAATCTGTTTTGTAATGTAAGGCATCTGCTTTAATTACTAAATTATCTGTTTGTTTTGCAACTTTTAATAAATATTGTACAAGAAAATAAGTCACAACAATTGAAATTAGCATCGCAAAAATAGCAGGGAGCACAAAAGAAGTGACAGAAGCTTCCAATAATTTTTCAAACCCTTTATAAATGATATATAGCCCAGATACTGTAATGATTGTCCCTTCAATAACAGCAGCAATGGCTTGTATTTTACCTTTTCCATATTGGTACACCTCATTAGGATGTTCTTCAGATTTTTTAATAGCAAAATAATTAAATAAAGAAACTGCCATATCCAAGATGGAATCTATTGCAGATGCCAATACAGCAACTGAACCACTCGCCAGTCCAATAATCAGTTTTACAATAACCAATAATGTTGCCACTGAACTTGATATCATTGTGGCACGTTTTTGGGGTGAATGTACTGTTTGCATAAAGCTCCTTGTGCTAGTCATAAATTAAAAATGATTTTAGCATAAATAAATTAGAAATGAACACATTTATGTTATAGTATTCTTTATAAGACACTCTTTGGATACATACATCCTAAGATAATCACATTTCACTATTTGGATATATATAATGCATACTGAAGTATATGAAGAGGATTCCTTAAACACGGCTATTGAAAATGATACAATCGGATTTAAAGATCGATTGGTCTACGATAAACTAAGTTTTTACTATATTTCTCTACCTATTATGTTACTTGGAAATATTTTAGGTGCACTCATGTTGTCAGCCATCCAAATCAATGTTGTAGACCTTTACTCCATTGGTATTTGGCTTTTGGTTTCTATTATTATGTTTATTTATCAACTCTATCATTATTATCAGTTTAAAAATGAAACTGAAGATAATAAATTAAGAGATGCTGATATTTGGCTTGATAAATATTATACTAACATTCTTATTAACGGGATTATTTGGGGAAGTGCTGCATTTTTAATGTTCCCAGAAACAAATTTAATGAATCAAATGATTACCATGCTCTTTTTATTTGCAATTGGCTTTTCTGCTATGGGAGTACTTGCATCCAAACGTGATTTACTTTTAACCTATGTATTGGTAACCTATTCTCCTCTTATTTTACGTCTTTTTTTTATGGAAGATGCTATTTATACAAAAATTGCCTACGTAATTCTTGCTTTGATGCTCATCATGATACTTGTGGCAAACTACTATGGGAAAGTGATTAACCAATCTCTTGGAAATAGACAACATTTTATTACCATCAAACACACACATGAAAAACTAAAAGAGCGATTTTTTTCTTTATTTGAACGTGCCCCTGTCGGTATCTATTATTATAATAAAGAACTTGAACTTCAAGATGTCAATACACATTTTATGCAAATGAATAAAGTAACCGATAAAAGTCTTCTACTCAATCTTAATCTTCATGGACTTGAAGGTGATCAAATTATTCATGCACATCAAGATGTTTTTGAAGGGAAAACAGGTAATTACCGTGGTCCTTTTGAAGTGCTCGATACACAAGCAAATATCTATGTTAACCTATCTACGGTACCTATGTTGGATTCAGAAGGAGAAGTAGCAGGAGGTATCACAATTATCAATGATATTACCAATGAAGTGACAGCCAAAGAAGAAATGATTAGAAATGCCTACTATGATATGCTCACAAATATACCAAATCGTACTCTCTTAATGGATAAGCTCAAATCTTTTCTTACAAATAAACGCAATAATGAAGAATATTCTGCACTTCTTTTTCTTGATATCGATAATTTTAAAAAAGTCAATGAGACTTATGGACATGATGTGGGAGATCATCTACTCAAACAAGTTGTTCAAAGAATGGAAAATATTGTAGGAAGTCGTGAGATATTTGCACGTGTCAGTGGTAATAAATTTGTAATTCTAATCCCTTC
>DRQB01000009.1 GCA_011330645.1 Campylobacterota bacterium
CAAGTGATTTGGCATTTTTACATTTAGGGTAGGCAGAACAAGCAAGGAACTTCCCACGCTTCGAGTTCTTGATGACCATCATAGAACCACATTTTTCACACTTCTCATCGGTTTCCTCTGGTCCTTCTACTTCTGTACCATCGGTATTTTTCGTATATTTACATTTAGGAAAATTTGAACAAGCGATAAACTCACCATAACGTCCTTTTCGTAAAAGAAGTTCAGACCCACATTTCGGACAATCTTCTCCAGTGGGGATAGCTACTTTGAGGCTTTTAATATTTTTCTTTCCCTCTTCTACTTTTTGTAAAAAAGGCGTATAAAATGCTTTCAGAATGGTTTGCCAGTCAGTTTTTCCTTCTGCTACTTCATCGAGTGTCTCTTCCATGTTTGCAGTAAAGCCAGAGTCTACTATCTCAGGGAAGTGCTCTTCTAGCATTTCTGTAACGGTAAAGGCTATTTCAGTTGGGTGAATACGCTTTTTTTCTAACTCTATATATTTACGTGTTTGTAATGTAGTCACAGTTGGCGCATAAGTACTTGGACGACCGATGCCTAAAGACTCCAGTTTTTTAATAAGACTGGCTTCATTATATCGTGCAGGAGGCTCTGTAAAGTGCTGTTCTGGCTTAATGTCATCTAGACTGACAGATTGCCCTTTGGTAAGGTCAGGTAAGAGCTTGTCTTTGTCTCCATGTCCTGTAACTTTGTAAAAACCATCAAAGAGAAGTTTTCTACCAGAAGCCTTAAAGGTACACTTATCTCCCTTAAATAAAATGCTTTGTGACTCCATTTCGGCTTCTGTCATCTGACAGGCTAAAAAACGGTTGTAAATGAGTCTATAGAGCTTAAGCTCATCCACAGAGAGGTAATCTGCTGCCATCTTTGCATCGAAGTCTACCATGGTAGGACGAATAGCCTCATGCGCTTCCTGTGCCCCTTTTGACTTGGTAACATAGGATTTTGCCTTAGGAGGGAGGTATTTGTCCCCATAGGTAGC
Source organism: Campylobacterota bacterium (assembly GCA_011330645.1). Taxonomy (GTDB): domain Bacteria; phylum Campylobacterota; class Campylobacteria; order Campylobacterales; family Sulfurovaceae; genus Sulfurovum. The sequence continues at coordinate 1,001 of DRQB01000009.1, forward strand.
CTGGATGTACTCTCTGGCAGCTTCCACAGCTTCTTTAGCCAGATTCATCGAGTCTGTTCTCATATAGGTGATGACCCCCATGGTTCCCTTATCTGTTTTGACTCCTTCATAAAGCTTTTGTGCGACCATCATCGTCTTTTTAGGAGAAAATCCTAATTGCGTAGAGGCTGCCTGTTGCAGTGTTGAGGTCATAAAGGGTGGTGGTGTTTTTGTTTTACGTTTTGTTTTGTCAATGGAGGCTACCACAAAAGACTCAGACTTCGCAGAAGTGACTATCTCTGTCGCATCTGCTTCTGTTTTGATGGTGAGTTTATCAATTTTAAGCCCATTGTAGTCATAAATGCTTGCATCAATATTTTTTTCAAAAAGTGCATCTATCGTCCAGAACTCTTCAGGCTTAAAGGCTTTGATTTCACGCTCTTTTTCTACCACGAGTTTAAGTGTAGAACTCTGAACCCTACCTGCACTAAGTCCTTTTTGTATCTTGCTTGCAAGTAAGGGAGAAAGCTTATACCCCACAATACGGTCTAACAAACGTCTTGTCTGTTGTGCATCGACAGAGTCCATATCTACTTTACGAGGTGTTTCAAGTGCATGCTGTATGGCAGACTTGGTAATCTCATGAAAGACGATACGCGGAAGCTCTGTAGGCTCTTTGCCTATGGCCTTGGCGATATGGTACCCTATAGCTTCCCCCTCGCGGTCCTCATCGGTCGCGATGTAGACTGTCTCTGCCTCTTTGGCAAGTTTTTTGAGTTCTTTTACGGTGGGATTGGCATCTCTAGGTATGGAATACTTTGGTACAAGGTCGCCTGTCTCATCATCTATCGTAATCCCAAAAGTACTTTTAGGAAGGTCTCTTATGTGTCCTTTAGAGGCGATGACCTTATACTCTTTACCTAGGAAGTTGGTAATGGTTCTTGCTTTTGCTGGTGATTCGACGATGATTAAATTTTTCATGCATACCCTGTCATATATATTTCTTCTTAGACATAAGCAAAGCTCACATCTAATTGTAAGAGATTTTTGGCATTGTAGCATAGTTGTGAGAAAAAGCAAGAAAACATTCTTTAGAAAAGTTTAATAAATGATAAGTTATAATTTTTCAAAATACAAAAAGCCAAACCCATTGTGAAGTGGGGAACGGAAAGTCTTAGGTCTTGTTTAAAGATAGTTAAGGTTGCCTTGTATTTGGTAGTGAGGGACACTAAATAATACAAGGGAACAGATAATGAAAAAATATATTTTTCCTATCTTTATTACACTGTTAGGATTTTCTACTGCGTACGCCTTTTATATATTTTGGCATAGCGGGGAAGACCATTCTCCCAAACAGATAGAACATCCCCAAGAAAAAGTAGTAGAAGACCTCACCGATGCAGCGGTTATCCCTAAAATCAATCGTAAAAATACACTTCCTGTTCCCCAAGTACCCTTGGAGACTCATTCCCAAAGTGCAGATGAAGAGATAACGTCTCAAATGATGGAAAAAGAAACAGATATCCCAAACCTTACTCCCCAGCAGATGCAAACCCAAACAGAAGCTGTTTATGATGCCCTTACCCCAGAGAACTATGAAGAGACCATGGAAGAAGCTGCAGTGGCTTTTGAGCAGCTCGATACGATGGTAGAAGAACAAGATGCCAAACTGGCTGAAGAGATGCAGGCAGTAGAAGCATCCCAAGAAGCATTGGCAGATGAATCAATGGAGGATGAAACAGCTATGGAAGAAATACCCCCAGAAGAAGAGCTAGAAATGTCCGTACCAGAAGATGAAGAAGAGGTAGATAGAGAACAAGAAGATGTAAACAATTTTTAACAAAGAGGCACTCTTTATCTGAACATTGCGGTGTTTAGATAAAGGATACTTGCTCATCCACTTATATAATTTTAAAAGGGAAAAAGATATGAACCACTCACTCAAATCATTACACATAAGCATACTGTTTTTAGTACTGTTTTTAAGCACACAACTCTCTGCGACCATAGTAGGTACCACCAAAGGAGAGTTTTCTGTCAATCAAGGGACAGCCAACTATAACCTTAAGATAGATGTACCACCAGGTGTGGCAGGGATGGAACCTAAGCTCTCACTAAACTACAGCTCAAGTGGAGGCAATGGCTATATGGGGATTGGCTGGAATATAGGTGGAGTCTCTGCCATCACCAGATGTGCTCAAACCAAAGCAGTCGATGGAGCCAACCATAAGTTTGGGGTGAAGTACGATGCCAATGATAGGTTCTGTCTAGATGGGCAAAGACTTATTAATGTCTCTGGAGCCTATGGTGCAGATGGAACTGAGTATAGGACGGAGATAGATACATATAGTAAGATAGTCTCACGTGGTAGCTATGGAGGTGGGCCTCGATACTTTGATGTCTATACAAAAAGTGGACTTAGATATATCTATGGAGCAGCTGCAACAACCTATGAATTTACAGTGCCTGGTAAAGCCATGAAGTTATGGAAAGTAGACAGAATCATAGATACCTACAATAATCAAATAGCTTTTAACTATACTGTAGATTATGCAAAAGGTATCCACCGACTTAATAAAGTGACTTATGCTGATAATACGATTCAGTATAACTATGAAAGAAGAAGAGACCATATGCAGGGATACCATGGTGGGTATCCTTTTCTTATAGACCAAAGACTCAAAGAGGTCGTGGTTAAGACTGGAACTACTGAGGTAAGACGGTATAAGATGGTATACACAAATGACACAGCTAGAAGTGCGTCTAAATTGATGTCTATTACGGAGCATGTACCTGAGGGGGATTTGAGGAAACTTTCTATGAGTTATCAAGATGTTACAGGAAAACTTAAAATCAGTACTAGAACACCACCCACCAAAACAAAAGATGCACAC
>DRQB01000010.1 GCA_011330645.1 Campylobacterota bacterium
GCCAAGTGTACCCATTTTAATATGTCGTTCGTTAATGGTAATGTTGTAATGTTCAAATATCCCTAAAAGTTTTTGACCCAGTACCCCAGCCGAATGTGCTTCATCGACTATCATGAGCGCATTTTTCTCTTCTGCCACATCAAATATCTCTTTGGCACACAGGTCTCCACCCATAGAGTAGACACCCTCTACTGCAATTATTTGTCTTTTTGCAGGGTAGGCTTCCAGTTTTTGGCGTAAATCTTCCACATCATTGTGTTTAAACTTTACCACGCTCTCACCCAATAACTCTGCTGCCATCACACCGCTTGCATGATACTCCTCATCCATAAAAAGCATATCGCCTTTACGCACAAGTGCTTCTATGAGCGCCATATTTGCCAAGTATCCAGACCCTACGATAAGTCCTTCTTCAAAGCCATTTTGTTTTGCCATCATCTTTTCAAACTTTTGGTGGATAGGATGATAACCATTCACTAACATAGAAGCTTTGGAGGTAAGTGTAGTGTATTTTTTTACCAATTTAACGGCTTTATCAAACTGTTTTTGATTGTTTGAAAGTCCCAGGTAATCATTCGATGCCATATCTACCAAATCTTCATCAAAAAGCTTACGCTCTCTGAAGCGTCCAGCTTTTTTTAGGGCTTTGAGTTCGCTGCTGTACATCTATTTACCTATCCACGGTAACAAGGTCTCTACTTGCAAGCCCATCGCTGTACTCTCATACCCATCAACAGACTTTATGTACTTTTTACAAAAGCCTTCTACCATACATCCACCAGCCTTGCCTTGCCAAAGTCCACTCTCTAAGTAAGCCTCTAAATCTTCTTCTTCAAAAGATGCAAAGTGATAATGGGTAGCAGAGATATCTGAGAAAGCCAATGTTTTTGAACGGTAATGTAGTGAGGAGATAATAGAGATAGTTGAGCCACTCTGTATCTTTAAAATACGTCTGGCATCATCCACATTTTTAGCTTTACGCAAAATCGTGCCATCATGTGCAGTGATGACTGTATCGGCACAAAGCAAAGGCATATCTAAACCAAATTCACGTACAGCAGCTTCTAACTTGCCTTTACTTGCAGTATAAACAAAGTCTTTGGCTATGGTTGTAGTGATTTGTTCTTCATCATAGTCTGGTGATTTCTGGATGAAATCTACACCAAAGTTGTTAAGGAGTAGTGCGCGTGATTCGGATTGGGAACAGAGACAAATAGTCATTATATGCCTCTAAGTGCTACACCCATCCATAATGCAACTAAACCAAGTACAATATTCAATGGCAAAAGTACATTTGCCATCCACTTCATTCTCGCTTTGGCTTCTTTGACTTTACCTTGATTAAACATTTTCCATGCTGTCGCGCGTTTGTAGTACATGAAGCCATAATTGACAGCCATAATCGTCCACAGTATCTCTTTTGTAATAAACAGCTCTTTTGAGGCACCATGGTGTCCACCCATAGCCACAGCCATAATGAGTCCCGTAGCAAACAAGATAACAATAAACGGCATCACCAAATTAAACAATCTTCCCACAGCCTGCATGGTAATCCCAAGTCTCTGCTTTGGCTCTAAAATATCTGCTATTTTGTCACTTAAAAGCATCTGTGCATCAGTCACGCCACCACGAGCAATCACAGGATGTACTGCTACACGCATCGCTATCATGCCACCTACCCAAATAATGGCAGAGAGAACGTGTAAAAAAACAATCAACTGTCCATTGTTGGCAAAAAATTCACCCATTATATATTCTCCTCCAAATACGCTAGTGCTTTTTCTGTCGCTTCACCTATCTTAGATGCATCTTTCCCACCAGCTTGGGCAAAGTCTGGACGACCTCCCCCACCACCACCAAGAATCGGTGCTATCTCTTTGATCCAATTTCCTGCTTTAATGTTCGTCTCTTTTGAACCACAGGCTATCATCACTTTATCACCCTTCTTTTGGAAAAGCATAATGGCAATGTTAGGGTATTTGTTCTTCGCTTCATCAATCAGCTCTTTAATATCCCCACTCTCTACCTCTTCTACGATGACATTGGCACCTTTGAGTTCTCTAGCACTCAGCTCTTTTTTCGTAGCTGACTGTGCTGCTTGCACCTCAGATTTGAGTGTTTTTATCTGCTCTTTGAGTTTAGCAATTCCTGCTAAAGGATTGACATTTTTAAGTTCAGTTTTTACTTCATTTAACTCATCACGTAAGGCTTTTACAGCTTCTACTGCTGCATTTCCACAGATGGCTTCTATACGTCTAACCCCTGCACTTACACCTGACTCTTTGGTTATCATAAACAGACCAATCTGTGCTACATTGTTCACATGTGTACCACCACAAAGCTCAGTAGAGGCATCACCCATACTTACAACACGTACTTCATCGCCATACTTCTCACCAAAGAGCGCCATAGCACCAGAGTTTTTCGCCTCTTCGATGCTCATAATCTCTGTTTTTGCAGGAATGGCACGACTTATCTTGTCATTTACCCATGCTTCTACTTTGGCTACTTCTTCAGATGTCATCGCTTGAGGATGAGAGAAGTCAAAACGCAGACGTTTGTCATCATTAAGAGAACCGGCTTGGGCAATATGCTCACCCAGTATCTCACGTAGCCCTGCATGAAGCAGGTGTGTAGCAGAGTGATGTTTTTCTATCTCTGCACGGCTGTTATCTACCACTGCTTCTACCTCATCACCCACAGAGAGTTTACCTTCCACTTCAGAGAGATTCATATCTAGGAATTTTTTAGTATCAAGAACTTTTACCTCACCTAAAGTACCCTTGTCTCCAGTCTGTCCACCAGACTCTGCATAAAATGGTGTCTTATCAAGTAGTACCCAACCTTTTCCATCTATCTGCTCTGTCTCTTTAAAGTTCTCATCAAGAAGTGCTAAGACTTTTGCTTTGGTCGTTGTGGTTTCATAACCTACAAATTCATTGACATTAAACTTCTCTTTGAGTGCTTTAAAGTCACCTGTAGTAGCAGCGTCTCCTGTACCTTTCCAACCAGCTTTAGACTGCGCTTTTTGTGCATCCATTTTGGCATTAAAGGCATCCATATCAAGCTTTATACCTTTTTCACGCAACATATCTTCAGTCAAATCAAGCGGGAAACCGTAGGTATCGTAAAGTTTGAATGCTACTTCACCGTTAAAGACATCTTTAGTGTTTTTAAGCTCTTCATTAAAGAGTTTAATCCCCGCTTCAATCGTCATAAAGAAACGCTCTTCTTCCATTTTCATCGCTGTTTTTATCGCTTCTGCACGTTTAGGTAGGTAGTCATACTGCTCACCCATGGTATCAACCAAGGTATCGACCAATTTATACATAAACGGATCACGAAGTCCTAACAAGTACCCATGACGAATGGCACGACGCATAATACGTCTAAGTACATACCCACGTCCCTCTTTGTCGAAGTTTACCCCTTGTGCAAGTAAAAATGAACAAGAACGTAGGTGATCTGCAATGACTCTGTAAGATGCAGAGTTTGCTGCTTCGAAGTCATATTTAGTACCTAC
>DRQB01000011.1 GCA_011330645.1 Campylobacterota bacterium
CTCCCTCTTTGAGTTTAGGGCCTAGATGTCCAGAGAAAGCACATATGGGGTACTGTTTAAAAAGTAAATACTCATCTGCTGGCTTTATCCATACTTCAAGTAAAGACTCTTCTTTGAAAATGCGAATAAATACAGGGTCACCGACCTTTGCATCTATATCTTCTAAACGTTTTTCAAAATCTACATCGATCAAGTCTATCTCCTTTTTAGGCAGAGGTAAAGGTGGCAATGGTTTCGCTATGTTAGGTTTTTTATGCTTAGGCACTGTTTGTGTTTTGGGAAGAGGATTTTTTTCTTTTTTCAAAGATGAAGTACTATTTAAAAAGTAAAGTACCAATGCAAGACATAGTAACACATAGACCATTACCGAGAGAGAAGAAAGTAAATATTTCTTCATCTCTGGACTACATTAAAAAGTGAGTTTTTGAGACTTATCAAAACCATATACATCTGGGAAAAGTTTTAATGCTCCAGCTTCATCAACATAGGCTGTATAGTATGCTGTATGTACCTGCAACGGTTTATTGAGTATAAGATGTTTTGTCTTCATAGAATCATACCAGCTTTGCACAGTCTCCAGACTTTTATTACTATAGTTTTTTGTGACATGCGTCAATAGCTCTTTTGGTTTACCTAAACGGATACATCCATGACTAAAACATCTACTTTTTCTCTTAAAAAGTGATCTTCCTTGTGTATCATGCATATACACCGCATGAGAATTTGGGAAGATAAACTTCACACGTCCTAAACCATTTTTAAGCGATGGTACCTGTACCAACTTATATGGGATATATCCTTTACCATCTTTAGGATATTTAGACCAGTCAACAGAAGCAGGATTTACTTTTGGCGAACGTAAATCATATGTCTCTTTATGAAGCTCCATACCTTTAGCAGCCACCCAACCTGGATTTGCTTTAATTTTCGAAACATATGATTTTCTCATAATCGAATCAGGTACATTCCATTGCGGATTAATTTCTACATATTTCATACGCTCAGAAAAGATAGGAGTTTGCATATTTCTCTTTCCTACAATGACAGGAAACTTCAAGGCTGTTTTTCCATTTTCAATGACTCTTACTTTAAACTCTGGGATATTCACCAATGTGTAGTTTGTACCTAAGTCTGATTTCATCAATTTCGTTCTTTCTATATTAAGACGAATCTTTTTCAACGCTGACTGCGTGATATTTGCATCTGGAGAGTTTAATCTCTGATATTTATGAACGAGTGCCTCAAACTGTGGTGTTTTAGGTACATAAGGCTGCAATATTTGCTCTATCGTTTGCCCTGCTCTTAATTTCATTTGAATGGTTGAAGGTTTTACTTCTTGTAGATAGGTTTCAAAATAGGTATCTATCTCATTTTTTCTTTTTGCCCGTTGTGACGCCTTGAAACTTTTAAGATCAATACAGGAATTGGCAAGATTATTCGCATAAGATACCAATAGTTTTGTCATAAGTCTTGAATTTTCACTTGATTTTACTTGTTCATAAAGTGGTTTTTGATTACAAATAGACATATATTTATCTGTTTTCAGTATATTTAGAAATTCTTCTTTTTGTGAATTTTTCCATCCCTCTTTGTCTGGTCCAAACAAATCTCCACACCCTGTCAATACCATAGCAACGGCTATAGCCAATAAAATTTTAATCCTCATTCTTACCCTATCTCCCCATTATGTTTTTAAAACAACTGTATGCACTCGAAAATGCCCACTGAAAATTGTAGCCTCCCAGTCTCCCTGTTACATCTAACACTTCTCCAATGAAATACAGTCCTTCAACTTTTTTACTCATCAATGTTTGAGCATCTACTTCCGTAGTAGCGACACCCCCTTTTGTGACTTCAGCTTTTGTATAGCCAAACGTACCCGCAGGTGCGAACATATAATGATTTAACTTCTGAAGCTTGTCCAATTCTTCAGATGTTATTTGGTAAAAAGGTTTATCTTCTAATGCTAATTGTACCAAAAACGCCTTAGTGATGCGTTTTGCTAAAGGAAGTAGAGTACTGATTTGTTTTTTGGAACCTCTTACACTTTTCCATGAAAAGTCAGGAAGGAAGTCTATCTCTATCTTTCCTTTTTCCCAATATAAAGAAGCATCTAAGACGGCTGGCCCTGAGAGACCTTTATGTGCAAACAGTAAAGATCCTTCACAGATGGTACCATTTACCGTAATTTTAACATTTGTAGATGCCCCTGAAAGTGCTTTGAAAAAAAACTGCTCTTTTTGTACGGTAAAGCCTACAAGTGCAGGTGCTGTCTTAACGATATCATGTCCAAAAGACTGTGCAATCTCATACCCAATGGCACTAGCACCCAAACGAGGAAAACTCAGTCCTCCCGATGCGACCACTACATATTTTGAAGAGACAGTACGTTTATTTGTCTTGACTGTAAAAAAGGCTCCACGTTTTGTAACACTCAATACTTTTTCATCTAACAAAACTTTTTGCTTTTTCACTTCTTTTGCAAAGATATCGAGCAATTCTTTTGCTGAATTTTGACAAAAATACTGTGTTTTTTTACGCATAACAGGTTTGAGTTTTTGATGCTCAAGCCATGAGAGTAAATCTACTTCACTAAATGTTTTGAGAGAAGGTGCAACAAAGGCATCCTCTGCTAAAAAATATTCTGTACCCATCTGTGCATTGGTAATATTACATTTACCCCCACCAGATATAAGTATCTTCGCACCTATTTTAGGATTAGATTCTATAATTGTTGCACTTTTTTTAGGAAGCAAAGACGCTAGCATTAAAGCACTTGCCCCGCCTCCTATAATAATGATATCGTTATTCATGAATGCCATTATAGCTTATTATTGCCATACAAGTAATACTACACAGACAATACACATTGCTGTGAGTATAATCACTTTATATTATTAGATTAAAGGGGCAATCATGTCTAAATTCATTCTCTCAACACTTCTCATTTTGGGTATTACTACCTTTACGTATGCAGCTGAAAAATATGACACAACAGCTTTTCGTACAGTCACAAAACTTTGTACTTCCTGTCATGGAACGCCTTTTTATATGGCAAAACAGATAGATGATGATGATTGGGATTTCTATTTTAACACACCTGGTAAACTAGAGAAAATACACAAAGGGAAAGCAAAAGCACTTGCAAACTTAAGAGATCATCGTTTCACCAATCGTAAAAAACGTCTTTTAAAATTCTTTATTAAAAATTCTAAATTTTCAGGTTCTGTTCATGGCTGTGATGCAAACTTCTGTGGAACACACCACTAAAATAAACCCTAGAAGAGAAGTACTTTAGCCCTCTTTTCTTCTCTTTTATGTTACAATACCCCTATGAAATATGTACTATGCTTCCTACTTTTATACGCTTCACTTTTTGCAGCTAATCTATTTACCATTAGCGACAGTCATGGGAAAATAGTCCATAGTACACAGTTGCAGCATGCCAAAAATGACTACTTATCTCAAAATGCAACAGAATACTCTTTCCAAGCAATCTATGATGAACTCCATCGTGCAGAAAATCTTGCACGCCGTGCCCAAGCTGCACGGAAACATGCCCAACGTATCGCGGAGGCAAAAGCCAATGCAAAAAGACAAGGGAAAACTTACCATCTTAGCCAGGCAGATAAGAAACAGCTTCTTGAAGATGCCAAAGTTTTTAAAGGGGGTAAATATGTTTGGGGTGGTACCACACCTCAAGGCTTTGACTGTTCTGGTTATGTACAATACCTCTATAAAAAACATCATGTCAACTTACCCCGTACTGCTTGGGCACAGTCTAAAAAGGGCTTAGAGGTTACAAAACAAAACCTAAAAAAAGGGGATTTGCTCTTTTTCCTCACCGACAAGTCTCGTGGCATTCCTGTTACGCATGTGGGCATCTATATAGGACATGGACAGTTCATTCATGCTGCATCTAAGAAAAAAGGTATCATCATTTCCCCAATCAATACAGGGCATTATGCTCAAACATTTGTCAAAGCCAAAAGAATTCTTCAGAAAAAAATATAATCACTCATATATCCAAAACGATAACAATTAACACTTTGTTAACACTTAGGTAACACTTTTATAACACTGTACCTTATATACTTTGATATCTTTAGTCATTAATCAAAGGAGACAAGATGAAAAAAAATGCACTATTACTTAGTTTAGTTACAATTCCAATGCTCGTAGGATGTGGAGGAGGAGGAACAACTTCTGTAGCCACTACAAATTCTAATACCGTCGCTAAAATATCAGGTACTGTACCTGGTACTTTTATAGAAGCATATTGTGATGATGGAACCTATGTATCAACAACATCTGTTAAAAATGGTACAGCAAGACATCCATTTGAAATTACCGTACCTACAAATACTACTTGTAGACTAATTATGACAACCAATGAGGACAATGCGACACAAAGAGTTATCACACCTATAAGTATCAATGGAAAACCTGCAGTTAAACTCACAGGAGATACAGATATAGGATATGCAGATATACCTTCTACTTATGCAGAAGCAACAGATACAAATGGAGACCATGTTCAGGATACAACAGTCGATGTTACTCCTGCTTCACTAGATGGTAGTGAAGTGAATGATGATCCAAATAAAAATCCTTTTGACAGAAATAATGATGGGAAAATTGATATTTTAGAAGATCGCGATGGAAATCATATGGCAGATGGTTGGGATGATAAAAATAATAATGGCAAACCTGATCTCGAAGATGATAATGATGGAAATAACAGACCTGATTTACTAGATGATAAAGATAACGATGGAATTCCCCAATATGACGATACAAATGATAATCATAATGGTGGAGAAACTGACGATTTAGAAACACATAATGGATAAAGATAATTAAACACTTTTTCTTCCCTTAATTGAGCTAGGTTACACCTTTTCAACCTAGTTCTTAATTCCCTATTTTCTTATTCACAATCTAATATATTTTATATTCCAATTAACACTTAGCTAACACTATACTAACACAGAAGTAATGTCATTATTCTATAATCTGAATACGCAAATAAAAAGGAGCGCACATGAAAAAGAAATCCATACTACTTAGTTTGGTAGCTATACCTTTACTTGTTGCCTGTGGTGGAGGTGGCGGAACAACCGCTGCAACAACAACTACTACACAGACAACAAAGCTTATAGGTACAGTACCAGGAACCAAAATCGAGGCTTTCTGTGATAACGGAAAATATTACACAACCAAATCAAATAATAACGGTACCAACCGTCATCCATTTGAACTAGACTTGAAAAAAGACAGCAGTTGTTATCTTGTAATGACAATGAATGAAGACAATCCTGCACAAAGAACCATTACAATGTTAGCATTCCAAGATGCCTCAGGTAATGAATCTACACGTATCCAGATGACAGGGGATACTGTTGATTTAGGATATGTAGATCTTCCACAAGACCCTACTTCTATGGATGATAACAATAGTGACCATGTTAAAGATACACCTATAGTGATAGATACTCCTCAAGGAGCAACTGAAACAACGACACCTGATACTACACACGATAGCAATCAAAATGGTACCGTAGATGTTTATGAAGATGATGATGATAATGGTATCTCAAATGCATATGAAGACCATAATAATAATGGAACCCCTGACATTCAAGATGACAGTGATAATGATGGCACACCAGATATTATGGAGTCAAATAATAACGATAATGGAGGAGAAAGCACAGATAATAATCATGATAATAGTGATGATGATGAACACGGTAGTGATAACAATGATGATGATGATCATGATGATGGGGGAACTACCGATACCAACACTTCAACAGGTGGAGGAACAACTGGCGGAGGAACCACTACATCTAACGGATATATGCTTACAGCATGGAATGACTTAGGAATGCACTGTATGGATGGAAATGACTTCTCTGTATTCTCAGTACTACCTCCATACAATAACCTCCATGCACAACTTAAAGACAAAAACGGTGGTTTAGTCACTAGCGGTGTGACATTGACGTATGAAGCAACCACAGGAACTGATGGTAAAATCAATACTTCAAGTGCAGATAAAACAAACTTCTGGGACTTTAGTAATAAACTCTTCCCAAATTCTAACCTTCAGGCCAATGTAGGACTACTTGGAAACAAAACACCAAGTACAACCCCACAAGCATTAACATTTGATACACAGGAAAAATGGTGGAAAGCAGAAGGTTTACCACTCACGCCATACAATGATGATAGCACAAAGAACTATTACCCTCTTGTACTAGTCACAGCGAAAGACACAGCAGGGAATGTACTCGCTACAGCAAAAGTAGTACTCCCAGTAAGTGATGAGCTTGACTGTAAGCGTTGTCACGCGAGTAATTCTCTTGCACCAAAAGCAAAACCAAATGCTGGATGGGTAAACGAAACAGATCCTGAAAAAGACTTTAAGTTTAACGTACTTCGTCTCCATGATGAGCGTATTCCAAATGCTGTAAGTAATCATGCAACAGAACTTACTTCAAAAGGATATACCTATGATACAGCAGGACTTGAAGCAACAGCAAGAGCAGGTACACCAATTTTATGTGCAGCTTGTCACAGTTCCAATGCTCTACCAGGTACAGGTGTAAGTGGGGTACCAGCCTTTACAAATGCAATACATAGTTACCATGCAACAGTTGTTGACCCATATACAAACCTTGCGATGAATGACAGTACCAACAGAGATTCTTGTTATGCTTGTCACCCAGGTTCTAGTACCAAATGTCTAAGAGGTGCGATGGGTGATGCCAAAGATGCAAATGGACAAAACACAATGCAATGTCAAAGCTGTCATGGTACCATCTCTCATGTAGGTGATGCACAAAGAAAAGGATGGCTAGATGAGCCAAACTGTCAAGCATGTCACTTCGATGGGAAGCGTGAAAATTCTGCCATTGACCCAGCGACAAATACACTCAGACACGTGGTAGATACAAGGTTTGCAACCAATCTTGATACACCAGCATCTGGGATTAGTCTTTACAGATTTAGTACAGGACATGGAGATTTACAGTGTGAAGCTTGTCACGGTGCAACACATGCCATCTACCCTGCGCACAATGCGGACAATATTTTAAGTGAAGGTATTCAAGGACATACAGGAACGATTGGGGAATGTGCCTCATGTCACAGTTCTGTACCAAATACCACCACAGGTGGACCACACGGTATGCACCCTGTTGGATCTTCTTGGGTCAAAACACACCGAGATGTTGCTGAAAGAAATGCAGCACAATGTACGGCTTGTCATGGCGCGGACTATAGAGGGTCAGTACTTTCTAAAATGTTTACGACACGTACACTCGATGGTAAAACATTTACAAAAGGACAAGAAGTTTCTTGTTATGCTTGTCATGGTAAAAAATGGTAAGCGTGTAAATACACACTATCTAAATAGGAGAGGCAACAATTGCCTCTCTTTCTTCTCTTCTCTACATTTTTCTTCTCTTTCAAATAACACAGTGCTAACACTATCTTAGTTACAATTTCTTATCTGTAAATTTGAAAGGATATCTTGTGAAAACTCAACACTTATTACTATTCATCTCTTTATTTTTCCTTGCTGCTTGTGGAGAAGATGATGAGTTTCAAGCACAACACAACCAAGGTAAAAATTGTCTTGAGTGTCATGGGTTTACCAGTGGCGCCACACTATACAAAAAGATAGATGGGGCTGACTATGCAGTAGATGATGTTGCCAGAGGATATTCTTTACAACTTCGACTTGAATCGGGTACAATTCTTACCTATACCAAAGGTAATGGTTATGGAAACAAACTTTACAATGGTGACCAAGGCGCTATAAATAACTTTACGCCACAAGTCGTTGATGCCAATGGAAAAATAGTCAATCAATCTTCACAAAATTCACATCATGTAGGTCGTCTTGCTTGCAACAGATGCCATACCCAAAATGGACTCAATGGTGCACCTGGCAGGATTGTAAATTATGATTACTTTGGGAATCTTGCCGTTCAAACAAAACAGCAATAAGCTAGAGATGGTAAGATATACATTATGAAACTATTACTCCTTGAAGATGACCAGATACTTAATGAAACATTGGCACTCTTTCTCACCCGTGCAGGCTATAGTGTAGATGTGGCACATACCATGGAAGAAGCAGAAGAATTCACCTATCATAAACAGTATGATCTTTATCTTTTAGATATTAATCTCTCTGAAGGCAGTGGACTTGAACTCTTAGCCAATTTACGCCATGCTGAGGACAATACTCCTACCATATTTATCACAGCACTCACAGATATGCACTCTATCTCTGAAGGCTTTAGATTAGGTGCTATCGACTATATTAAAAAACCTTTTGATCCCCAAGAATTACTCATACGCCTCAAAGCAAAACTCAAAAGAGAGACTCTCTTTTGTGGCGATGTAGAGTACGATCAGAAAGCAAAAGTATTACGTAAAAATGGACAAATTATAGATATTGGAAATGTCCAATACAAAATCTTCACCACATTGTTACTCAATTGTGGAAATGTCGTTACAAAAGAAGAACTCTATGAGTGTCTAGAACACATTTCAGATACTGCCTTGCGTGTGGCAATCACAAAGATAAAACAACGTCTAGACATTCCTATCACTAACATCCGTGGTAAAGGCTATCTCATTGAAAAGGTATGAAAAAGAGTCTCTGGTTAAAAACTTTTTAGTCTTCTTCTCTTTGCTTGAAGTGCTACTGGTTTTACTTTTTATGGAACTCTATCATACACAAAAGCGTGAATATAAACAAAATCTTTTTAAAACAATGCATGTCTGTAACTACACGATGAAATGTCCACAATTCACCTATGACTTTGCCCCCAAAGATAAGCGCAAACTCAATGAACTGTTTGATGACCATGGATTATATAGTTTTTTCCCTATCCCTCAATCTGAAAAATTTTACATTAAACTCTCCTATCCTGAAGAGAGATATCAAACAGACATTCATCATATTTTACAACTATTACAAATCAAATTTATCTTAGCATCTTTTCTTCTTTTTGCGATTGCACTTTTTTTTACATTTTACAGTTTACGCCCTATACGAAAGGCATTGAGAGTCAATGATGAGTTTATTAAAGACATTTTACATGACTTCAATACACCCATTACTTCCATCGTTCTCAATATGAAAATGTTTAAAGAAGAAGCAGAGGACAATCCCTACATTCAGAGAATGTCACATGGGGTAGACAGTATTTTACTTTTACAAAATAATCTTAAAAGTTTTTTGCATCACTCTCCCTCTGAAAATGAACGTCTTGATATTGCATTATTGGCACAGAAACGTTTACGCTTTATGCAAAACATCTATCCTAAACTTCATTTTGTTTATGAAAAGAAGAGTGACCTCATCAAAATGACCAATGAAGAATTACTGACACGTATACTCGACAATCTGCTTTCTAATGCAGCAAAATATAACAAGCCTAAAGGTAAAGTAACACTGACTGTCACACAAAACACTATTTCGATACAAGATACAGGCAAAGGTATACAGGACGTCAAGAAGGTCTTAAATCGTTATTATAAAGAACAAGATAGAGGTTTAGGTTTAGGCTTACATATCGTCCAAAAATTGGCAAATGAACTTAATATTGCAATTGAGATTCAAAGCAAGGTAGATAGAGGTACTAAAATTATACTCGATTTTACAGCACTTTCAGAGGAAAATACATGAGATATTTTCTGATTCTTATCATCTGTATATCACTGTCACTTTCCCTCAATGCCAATATAGATGCCCAAATTGAAGCCATACAAAAAGCTTCTGTGTCTGAACGCTTTAAACTCATGAATGCCTTTAAACGTGAAATAGTACAAATGAAAGAGACAGAACGAATAGAAGCACTAACGAAACTAAGATCAATCAATAGCAGCAAACATGCAGATGCTGCACTTAGAGAAATCACTCGACATAAACCGCGCAGATATTCAAAACATCGTGATGATACCTTAGAGAGAAACAAAGACAGTGATATGGAAGAGAGTACTACCAATCAGACAGAAAATAATGTAGGGAATGAAACCTCAAATGAAACCGAAAACAATGTTGAAAACGAAACCTCAAACGAAACAGAAAACAGTGTTGAAAACGAAACCTCAAATGAAACCGAAAATAACATCGAAAATGAGACCTCCAATGAAACAGAAAATAGTGTAGAGAATGAAACCAGTAATGAAACGGAAAACAACATCGAAACACAAACGCAGGAGGATATCGAAAATGAGACCGAAGAAAGAAATGAAGAGGAACATGATGATGACTAAAAAATTATTGACCCTAGGACTACTGGCAAGTACACTGAGTTATGCCCAAGGCATAAATGATGAAGATTTTGATGGGGTACCCGATAGTCTCGACCAATGTCCGCACACTCCTTTCTTAAATCAAGTCAATGCCCAAGGATGCACGACAACGATACTTACACTCCCTAATGAAACCGAATACGACAGTATGACACTCACACTAGGGTATGGCTTTAGTACCAACGAAGACTTGGCAGGAAGACAACGACAAGATACCGGCACGGTACAACTCAGTTATTATCATAACAATTGGAGTTATTCTCTACGCAGTGGCTATTATTCGCATGATACCAATAGTGGCATATTAGATACTACATTTAAAATTAGAAAACGAATCAAGCTCACAAAAAAACTAAAGCTTGGACTAGGGGCAGGAATCAAACTACCTACCTATGACTTTACGGGAAATAAAACAGACTATACACTTTACTCTTCATTGAGCTACTATCCTACACGCTCCCTTTCTCTTTTTACAGGATTAAGTCATACCTTTGTGAAAGATGAAAAAATCATCACGCCACTACGTGATACAAATAACTTTTACATCGGTACAGGATACTTTTTTACAAAACATTTTTATGCCAATGTGACATTTGGACTCTCTGAAAGTAAATTTACCAATGAGCATGTTGCAAGAAGTTTAGGGACTACCCTGTACTACAAGATAAACAAAGACTGGTTCACCACACTCTCTTACAACAGAGAGATAGATGAAGAAATTCATGATTCATTGAACTTTAAAATCGGATATAAATTTTGGTAGTAACAAAAGGCTAACACAGAACTAGCATTCGAGTAATACAAGTTCGTTATACTTTGCATGTTTTAGTCAAAGAATCTCCCCCTGATTCACTTCCTTTTAAAACTAAAACAAGTTTGATTACACTAAAAAAGCTACAATCTCTGTAGCTTTTTTAATCCCTCTTTCACTAAAGTACTCGTATCACCACTACAGCCTGTAAGTGCTTTTCGTATAGCATCTTTTTTAAACCCTAGACTTTCCAATGCCATCACAGCTTCACCCAGTGCACCAGAGTGTTCACTCTCTTCATGTCCATCTACGATGAAATCTGCAAGCTCAACGAGTATACGGCTCGCTGCCTTTGGTCCTATGCCAGGGACGCGTTTGAGCATACTCACATCTTTAGAAGCCACCACTTTCGCAAAGGTACTAGGCGTAAATGTCGAACAAATTGCCAAACCTACTTTAGGTCCTACACCATTGATTTTAAGCACAGTATCAAACATTTTCTTTTCATTGGTATCCATAAACCCAAAGAGAAGATTCGCATCTTCACGTATCACTTGCGTGACAAAAAGTTTTACTTTATTTTCCTGTATGCTATTAGATGTATTGATAGACACATGTACTTCATAGATGAGTCCATTCACATTCACATGCACAAAAGTGGGATCTTTGCGTTCCACTGTTCCTTCTATACCTACTATCATGTATATTCTCCATTACTTCATTTTAAAAAGTATATCATGCTTTTGTATCTAATCCTAAAAATATGTCATATTGACATATTTTTAATTCACATCAACATTACGATACAATACTCACACTTTAAAATACAAAGAGTATCATGCGATTAAAATCTATCTTTACAAACAGTTTTGGCATCCTTATCTCACGTGTTACAGGTCTTGGACGTGATGTTTTAATGGCTTCTGCATTGGGTGCGTCGGTATGGTCAGATATGTTTTTTGTTGCCTTTAAACTTCCTAACCTTTTTCGCCGTATTTTTGCAGAGGGAGCATTTACACAAGCTTTCATGCCTTCATTTATTGCATCTAAACATAAGGGTGTCTTTGCCACAGCCATCTTTTTACGATTTTTACTTTTTCTTATGGCATTTTCACTCATCATTACTCTCTTTCCTGAACCTATTACAAAGTTACTTGCATGGGGTTGGAATGCTAAGCTTATTTCTAATACTTCTCCACTTACTGCTATCAATTTTTGGTATTTAGACCTTATTTTTATTGTTACCTTTTTGGCGACTTTACTTCAATATAAAGAACATTTTGCCACCACAGCCATGTCCACGGCATTACTCAATATCTCTATGATGGCTGCACTTTGGTTTTACATGAAAGAAGACCCCAAAACAGTAGCCTATGCCCTAAGTTTTGCTGTACTTATAGGGGGGTTATTACAGGTAGTTGCACATTTAGTTGCCATCAAAAAATTTAATTTACACAAAATCCTACTAGGTGGGTGGAAATACAGAAAACATAAAGATGTGCAGGAAGAAAAGAAACATTTCAACACTCTGTTTTTACCAGGTATTTTAGGAAATTCCACACCTCAAATCTCTGCTTTTATTGATACAATTCTTGCAACTTTTCTTATGACAGGTTCGGTTTCATATTTATTTTATGCAAATCGTGTTTTCCAATTGCCTCTTGCTATCATTGCTATTGCTACGGCAACGGTACTCTTCCCTTCTGTTTCCAAAGCATTAAAAAATGGTCACGAGCATATTGCTTATGCACATTTAGACAAAGCATTTTGGCTCTTGAGCTTTTTACTTGGTGCTGCTATGTTAGGCGGTATTTTATTGGCTGAGCCTATTGTTTGGTTGCTCTTTGAACGTGGCAAATTTACCAATGTTGAAACATTTAAAACTGTTTCTGTCTTACAAATGTATATGGTAGGACTGCTTCCTTTTGGACTAGCAAAACTCTTTTCACTCTTCCTCTATGCTTCACATAGACATTTAAAAGCCGCAAAAATCGCCCTTTACTCGCTCATAGCCTCTGTAAGTTCATCGCTTATACTTATGCAGTTTATGGGTGCGTCTGGGCTTGCTTTGGCAGGAAGTATTGGCGGCTGGGTTTTATTTATCTTTACCGTAAAAGAAGTTGGTTTTGATAGATTCTTAAACATCATCCAATCAAAAAAATCTATCTATTTTTTATTGTTTCTCACTATGATAGGTATTGGTTTATATCTGCTCAATACATTCATTATACAATGGATACGATAATTAATTGAATTTTGAAGAACCTAAACATTCAGAGGGTTCAATACTTTGTTGCCAACTGTTCTCCATGATATAACTCTGAACTCATAAAATATGCATCATCCATATTTTGCAAACCTTTTAACTTACTGTACTTTTCTTCCGCTTCAATAATAGACTTTCTATATGCCATTTTTCTACTGGCGGTATATCCGATAATATTTCCTTTATTGTCTATCTTTGCCTGTATATAGGTGAGTGTCCAGTAAAATTTTCCATCTTTTCTTAAACTTTTGACATAACCACGCCACACTTTTTTCGAAGTAATGATTTTCCACATCGCTTTAAAAAGACCTAAAGGCATATCCGGATGTCGTGTAATGTTATGAGGAGAACCAAGTAATTCTTCTTTTGTAAAGCCTGATAGATTGATAAACCTTCGATTTGCATAGGTAATAATCCCTCTGGAATCTGTTTCCGTGATTAGGACAGAATTATCATACACATGCACTTCTTCGTCTATGGGTATTGCTTGGACTATTTTAACATTGGTAAGTGTGTTGCCAATCACTTTACGTAACTTTGTCATGCCAGTTCCTAGTTTTTTCACTATGCAACCCAGCCAACTCATACAAAGGAGTTCTGCAGCTTTCCGTCCTACTCTCACGAGAAGTTTGGCTATACAAATATATTTGTTTTGATTATAGCAAGTATAGTGCAAAAATGTCAAAAAATTGTCAAACTATAAGACTAACCAGATTTTAGCTATAATCTCATCTATAAATATATAAAAGGTCAACTCTCCATGCACATCTATGACAGCGTACAAAAAAGCAAACTTCTTTTTGAACCTATAGTCCCACAACAAGCGAGCATTTACGTCTGTGGGCCTACCGTGTATGATGATGCACATTTAGGGCATGCGCGTTCTTCTCTTGCCTTTGACCTTCTCTCTCGCACCTTAAAAGCACATGGTTACGCAGTCACGATGGGAAAAAACTTTACCGACATAGATGACAAAATTATCAAAAAGGTAGAAGAAACAGGTAAAAGTATGGAAGAGATTACCTCTTTTTACATAGACCGCTACCTTGAAGAGATGGCAGCCCTTGGTGTTGCACGTGCTGACATAGAACCCAAAGCCACAGAGTCACTTACTGCCATAGAAGCTATGATACAAACACTTATTGACAAAGACGATGCCTATGTTATTTCAACAGGAGATGTCTATTTTGATACTTCAAAAGACAGCAAGTATGGCAATATCTCTCACCGTGTGGCAGATGATGAAGATGCACAAAGTCGTGTAACACACACTTCAGAGAAAAGAAACCCTAAAGATTTTGCCCTTTGGAAAGCCTGTAAAGGAGAAGAAGATATCTGTTTTGATACTGCTTTTTCTAAAGGTCGTCCAGGCTGGCATATAGAGTGTTCTGCCATGATAGAAAAACACTTTACAGGAAATGAGGAGTACAGTATAGACATACACGGAGGCGGTGCAGACCTACTTTTCCCTCAC
>DRQB01000012.1 GCA_011330645.1 Campylobacterota bacterium
CAGCAGCTGGTGATGACAACATTACGTTCTATCCTAGGTGAAATGTCTCTGGATGAAGCACTCTCAAACCGCGAACACATCAAAACCAAACTCAAAGATGCTATCATCGATGATGTAGCTGACTGGGGAGTGACCGTTAAATCTGTAGAGATACAAGACATCAATCCAAGTCAATCCATGCAGGCCTCTATGGAACGTCAAGCCGCAGCAGAACGTGAAAGACGTGCCATTGAAACCACAGCAGAAGGTAACAAAAATGCTGCCATCTTGGAAGCAGACGGAAAACTAGCTGCTGCAGAGCGTGAAGCCAAAGCACAGATTACATTAGCCAATGCCTCAGCAGAAGCCATTAGAATGATAAGCGAGAACATCCAAGACAAAGAACTTCCAGCAATGTTCTTACTAGGAGACCGCTATATCAATTCTTTAGAACAAATCTCTAAAAGTAACAATAGTAAATTTGTCATCTACCCTGCAGATTTGCAAGGAGCGATTAAAGGGATGTTGGGAAATGTTTTTAAAAAATGATTTTTCCAAATCCCTCTTTTAGAATTTGTAATTTACCCCAACCGTTACAGCATCAGAACTAACATCTGCAGGTGCTGTGATAAAAGATGGTACACTCACATCATTTGCTATGTTTACATAATCGGCAAACAATGAAATATGTTCTGTAAAATCGTAACTACCTCCTAATCCCCATTGAAATCCTGTATCATCAACATTGATATTTGCTCCATTAATACCATCAGCATTAAACCCTCCATAGCCTAAAAGAGCATAAATATTAATCGATTCAGTCACAGGATACTGTGGTTTAACATAAATACCCCAAGAATCTCTTTCCAATATATCTTCTTGAGTAATAGAATTCATATAACGTCCTTCTAGAGCGATGTAAGGATTAAATTCATATCCTGCAAGTAGCGTAATATCACCTGTTCTGTCTTGTCCGGCTTTATTATCGAAAAAGTTTAAACCTGATTCTCGATTACTCACCGCACTCAATCCTATCCCTACATATAAAGCACTTTGATCAATTGCAGGGATGACTGTGACAGGTTCGACCACAGGGCTTTCCCCTCCTCCTGCCATACTAAAACTACTCATAGCTATCATAGCCACCAATGATAATGTTATTTGTTTCATAATCCATTCTCCTTATAATATAGTTTAACACTTACTAATAGCATACTCTTTTTTTTAAAAATTTTCAAATAATTTCTTGTCTATTTTGAAAAATGTTGATAATCCTTATAGGGACTAAAATTGCCTCCCCACTGCCACCCATGTTTTTCAAATATTTTTATCGCTTTATCTTTTTTAACCAACATCGCTTTATTTGTAAACGCACTGTTTTTTTTATGTTTACGCTTTTTATAAAGATAAGATTGTATATGTGCTATATGTCCTTTTCTATTGATAAAAGGATTTTCTATAGGATTAATATCAATCGCTTTGCCATAGGCGTGTTTTGACCACTTTTTTTGTCCTGTTGATACATTTCTACAATTGAAAGCAGAAGTATTGTCTGCTTCGATGGATTTCCAGTCATTTCCACTAAAATCACTGACTAATCGCATTTGTCGAATGGGATATTTAATCGTATAAAGTTCTCTAAAAATATTTACCAAATCTTGTGCTACATCTTTATGGACTATCATCTCTCCCATACGTTCTGAACGATAAAAATTACGGTGCTTTACCCGAATATAACGAAGATCTTTTATATCTACAGGACAACCTTTATGCCACGATTTACCTTCTACCATACGCTGCTTGATATATTTGTTAATTGGTTTAATGCTTGCTTCAAATTTTCCAAATACCATATATGGAAATAGTAGACATACTAAAATCATTTTCATCTTATTGTTCACCCTTTA
The DNA here is from genome assembly GCA_011330645.1 of Campylobacterota bacterium. Lineage (GTDB taxonomy): Bacteria > Campylobacterota > Campylobacteria > Campylobacterales > Sulfurovaceae > Sulfurovum. The sequence continues at coordinate 1,887 of DRQB01000012.1, forward strand.
TATATTAACTTTCCGTTTGTATTCACATCATATAGTAAAAATAAAAAGGATTACCTTATGGAACAATTCAAAACCTATGCCCTCATGACAGGGCTTACCCTACTTTTCATCTGGTTTGGTGGGCTGATAGCTGGTCAGACGGGGATGATTATTGCATTTTTGGCAGCAGCAGGAATGAACTTTTATGCCTACTATTACAGTGACCAAGCCGTGCTCAAACACTACAATGCCATACCTGTTGACCACAACTCAGCTTCTGGACTTTACAACATTGTACTACGTCTCACACAAAATGCTGGACTACCTATGCCCGCACTCTACATCATACCGGAGCAACAGCCTAATGCTTTTGCCACAGGACGAGACTATGAACATGCAGCAGTTGCTGTAACACAAGGGCTTTTAGACCTTATGACAGAGCAGGAAGTTGAAGCAGTCATCGCCCATGAACTCAGCCATGTAAAACACTATGATATGCTCATAGGTACAGTGACGGCATCTATCGCTGGGGCTATCGCTATGCTTGCAAACTTTGGTATGTTTTTTGGTGGAGGAGACAGAGATAGACCTAACCTCTTTGTTACCCTTGCACTGATGTTCATCATGCCTATGGCTGCGACTATCATACAAATGACAGTTAGCCGTAATCGTGAGTTTATGGCAGATGAAGGTTCAGCAAAAATGACCGGACATCCAGAATGGTTGCAGTCTGCCTTGGCAAAGCTAGATAACTATGCACGAGGCACTGTGTTACCAGAAGCAGACCCACAAACAGCCCATATGTTCATCATTAACCCATTTTCAGGAAAAGATATGTCACTAAGCCAACTCTTTGCTACACATCCAAGTACCCAAGCTCGCATAGAAAGATTAGAGGCATTAAAACAGTAATCTGCTATAATCTTTTTATGACTAAAATAATTCACTTAACTTTTTTAAAAGGCATCCAATTATGAATGCCTTTGCCATACAACTTACCAACGGATGTTTGGTTTCAGACATCGAACAAGAAGATAAAAACACCTTCCAGTTCCTACAAAATACTGGTGCCGTAGAGGAAGTCGAAGGCTTATGGAAACTTCACTCACTCTACCGTGCGGGCAGACTTTATGTCGGAAAAGACGGCAGAGGTTATGTAGAAGCTGCCTTTAAAGAACAAAAAGACCTCCTCGTAGAACCAGACCATTTGGGCGATGCCAAACATGGAGATGAAGTCGTGGTCAAACGCATCATCGCCAGACGTGGACGAGCCAGTGGTAAGGTAGTCAC
>DRQB01000013.1 GCA_011330645.1 Campylobacterota bacterium
GACTTACAGGACCAAAGATACGTGTACCTATTGGCTCTTTTTTGTCGTCAATGATTACAGCAGCATTGTCATCAAAACGAATAAGTGAACCATTTTCTCTTTGGATCTCTTTTTTTGTTCTAACAACAACCGCTTTAATAACTTTACCTTTTTTCACTTTACCAGTTGGAAGTGCCTTCTTTACAGAAGCTACGATAACGTCACCTACAGATGCATATCTTCTTTTAGATCCACCAAGAACCTTGATACACATGATTTCTTTAGCACCAGAGTTATCTGCTACATTTAATCTAGTAAAACCTTGGATCATTACGCTTCTCCTCTTTTTACTATCTCAAGAAGTCTGAAACTTTTTGTTTTAGAAAGTGGTCTACATTCAACTGCAGATACTGTATCTCCAACATTAATATCGTTTTTCTCATCGTGGATAAGATATTTTTTAAATCTTTTTACAGTCTTGTGATATCTTGGGTGAAGTACTCTTCTTTCTACTAAAACAGTAGCAGTTTTGTCTCCGGCCTTTTTAATCACAGTACCTGTTATTTGTCTTTTTGGCATAAATGACCCCTTACTTCGTAGCAGCTGTAATAGCTGTTTGAATTCTAGCGATATCTTTTTTCGCTACTCTTAACTCAGAAGTGTTTGTTAATTGCATTGTTTTTTGCTTTGCATTTAATGTGAACAATTCAAGTTTTTTCTCTTTAAGCATTGCTGTCAAATCAGCAATACTTTTATCTTTTAAATCAGTATAGTTCATTACTGTCCTTTAATGCGATAATTTTACATTTAAATGGCATTTTATGAATTGCAAGTGTCAATGCTTCTCTAGCAAGAGTCTCTTCAACACCCGCCATTTCGAAAATAATTCTTCCTGGCTTAACATTCATTACCCATCTATCAACAGGACCTTTACCTTTACCCATTCTTGTTTCAAGTGGTTTAGCAGTTAAAGGCTTATCAGGGAAAACTCTAATCCAAGTTTTACCTGCTCTGTTAATTTTTCTAGTCATTGTAATACGCGCAGCTTCGATTTGACGTGAGTCAATTCTACCAGCAGTTACAGCTTTTACTGCAATGTCACCAAACTCAATTTTGTTGCCGTTGAAAGATTTACCGCGATTACGGCCTTTCATCTGCTTTCTCCATTTTGTTCTTTTAGGCATTAACATAATTATTCACCTCTCTTTTGGCGTGGTTTACGACCACCTTTTTTCTCTTCTGGTGCTTCAGCTTGAATACCTTTAGCAAGAACTTCACCTTTGAAGATCCAAACTTTGATACCAATGATTCCATAAGTAGTATGTGCTTCAGCAAAACCGTAATCGATTTTAGCTCTAAGCGTATGCAATGGCACACGACCCTCTAAGTACCACTCAGTTCTAGCCATTTCAGCTCCACCAAGTCTACCAGATACAGAAACTTTAATCCCTTTTGCACCTGATTTAAGTGCGCCTTGGATTACTTTTTTCATTGCACGTCTAAATGCAGTTCTTCTCTCTAGTTGAGTCGCAACGTTTTCAGCAGCCAGTTGACCTGAAGCTTGTGGACGTTTCTCTTCTTTGATGTTAATCGCTACATCTTTACCAAGCATTTTGATAAGTGTTGCTTTAAGTTTCTCAATATCTGCACCTTTTTTCCCGATAATGATACCAGGTCTAGCAGTCACGATGTTGATTCTTAATTTTTTAACTGTTCTTTCGATGATGATGTTAGAAACACCTGCATAGAAAAGTTCTTTTTTTAGGAATTTTCTGATTTTATAATCTTCAGCGATAAAATCAGCAGTTCTTCCTTTTGCTGGAAACCATCTTGATTCCCAGTTTCTGTTAATTCCAAGTCTAAGACCTATAGGATTTACTTTCTGACCCATTACGCTTCCTTCTCAGTTTTTTCAGCTACGCCAACTTCTACAAGAATATGTGCTGTTGGTTTAATGATTCTAGAAGCTGTACCTCTAGCTCTTGGTCTCCATCTTTTCATAACGGCTGCTTTATCAACTCTACAAGAAGTAATCGTTACTTCTTCAGGTTCAAAATCACCGTTAGCAACTGCAGATGCAATTACTTTAGAAACGATACCCGCTGCTTTGTTAGGCATAAACTCTAGCGCTGCAAGTGCAAGTTCAGCATTCATACCCTGAACTTCTCTAGCGATAAGTCTAGCTTTTGTAGGAGATACTCTTACAAATTTCAATAATGCTCTACTCATATTAACCTACCTTCTTCTGAACAGAACCTTTGTGGCCCTTAAATGTTCTAGTTGGTGCAAACTCACCGAGTTTGTAACCTACATGATTTTCAGTTACAAATACTGGTACAAATTGTCTACCATTGTGTACATTGATAGTTAAACCAATAAACTCAGGGAAGATCACAGATCTTCTTGACCAAGTTTTGATTGCTTTTTTATCGCCAGACTCTTTTGCTGCCAATACTTTTTTCATTAGGTGACCATCGATAAATGGACCTTTTTTTGTCGATCTTGCCATATCTTAGCCCCTTACTTTTTACGCTTAGAGATAATTAACTTATCACTAGCTTGTTTTTTACGAGTTTTAAACCCTTTAGCAGGCGTACCCCATGGAGATACTGGATGTCTACCAGAGTTTGTTTTACCTTCACCACCACCGTGTGGGTGATCAATTGGGTTCATTGCAGAACCACGTGTTTGTGGTCTAATACCAAGGTGTCTTGAACGTCCAGCTTTACCGATAACAATGTTAGAGAAATCTTCATTTCCTACAGTACCGATAGTTGCCAGACATGCACCAAGAACGTATCTCATCTCACCCGATGGGAGTCTTAGTGAAACGTATTTACCATCTCTACCCATGATTTGTGCATAACCACCCGCTGAACGTGCGATTTGAC
>DRQB01000014.1 GCA_011330645.1 Campylobacterota bacterium
AAAAAATGTATCTCATCATATTTATGGGCTACATCATCAAATGATTTTTTGGCGTAGTCTTGTTCTGTCTCTTTCATTGTGTTCCTTATTTATTCCAAGTACCACGTAACTGTTTTTCACACGCTTTTTGTGCAAGGTGGTTTGATTTTAATTCTTCTTTACTGTACCAACGTCTAAGGTTATGTCCAAGTTCTTGCAAGCCGTAAAGACAACTCGCAGACTTTAGTTCACTAGGACACATTTTAGTATAGTACAGTTCTCCATTCTCTTCTGGTTTAGACGCTTCACAGTATGCTTGAAATTTTTGTTTAGGAAAACTTACATTTTCTAAGCACCATGAAAAGGTTTTCCTTGGCATTTTCATGCTTAGTACACAAACCTCAGTGTTATTCTCTTGTTTATAGACTTCTTTTGCAACACGTGCTTTAGGTTTTACTATGGCTTTGTTCAACACATAAGCTCTTCCATTTCTGTGGATATATGCCTTCAAGTATGCATCAAAATACACAGTAAACCGACTGGGTGTTTTAAACCTAGCATGATTGTCATAATGGCTTATACGTATATGTACAGGTGTTAGCGTCCGTTTTTTACCCTTTATCTTCTTCTCTATTTTTTTAGAAGAAACAGAGTAAGAACCTGTTTGTAAAAAAGTAGGCATGAGCTTCCATGGTGACTTACAAGCACCATCAGTAAAATAGTTTATTTCTATATCTATATGTCGTCTTTCAAGTGTAGCTATTATGGTTGAGTAATTTGGTTTCTTCTCCCCAGGTATAGGGTCATAGGAACAAGGTTTCACCCATGTACCCGTCACATCACTCTGTGCATAACTGCTTGTGAGGAATATCCCGAACCATACCCACACCATAATAAAGACTACATTTTTACTCTGCATATTATTCTCCTTCTTGTCTCTTTAAAATTTCTCTCTCTTTTCTATGTGCTCTGTATTTTTTCCATCCAAAGTAAAGAAACTCCAGCAAAACCCCAACAAAAAGATAGATAAGATAAGGAGAGTCATAACTACCCTCTAAGGCAAAGTAAATACATATAAGGGAAACACCTACTCCCAAGAGTATCATCTCCATAGACATCCCCTTAACTCTCCTGTCCATAATCTCTTCTCTAGGCTTTTTACTTCTTGCAAACTCTCTATCGGAGCCTAGTAGATGCAGAGGCTTTTGGTAGAGTCTCCAGCCTTGTGGCATAAAAAAGAGTAAAGGTAGGAGCATAAAGGCACCTCCTATCCAAGAGTCATTCTCTGTTTTAGTATGAAGAAAATCCAGCTTATAGTAAAATATATCTACCACCCCAAGCGTAATACCAAGTACAATGAGTAACACAAACCACCAAAACATGAAACGACTTCTACTGTCGACAAAGTCCTCAAACTCTTCAAGCAGAGACTCATACTGCTCTTTGCTGCAAAAGACTCCATCTCCATAATCTTCATGACTAAAGAGATAGCCCTCTTTATTTGGATGTGGGGTAAACTGAGCTTTGTATTTGGATTTAATATTCTCCGTGGCAATCTTGCTAATCTCAAATCCAAGCATTAATTATTCCATTCTTTAAGACATAAAGCCATACTATTTCTTCTTAATCAAATTCAAAATATTTTTCTTTATCTGCTCTACATTTGTAAGTAACCCACACGTTTTAGCATCAAAAGAAAAAGTAGTGATAGGTTCTTTATTTTTCCCATTATAGTTATAGGTCACAAACATACCTTTTTTGAGTAACATTTGTGATTCTTTATCTGTACATACTTGTGATTTAATATCTTTATACATCAGTTCTCGAAGTCTTTTGGCTTGCATCTCTTTTGGAGTAAAATGTACAAGAGTGTACATAAAACTCATCTGGCTTCCTTTGGCACCTACACTATCCAATCGTAACTCTTCATCTAACATGGATGGCAAATTTTTATTGAGTGTTTTGGCTGTGATTTGCAAAGTCTCATTCAAAGGCATTGCTTTATGCATATCCACACTATTTTGAGATTTCAAATCTTTAGCTGTGATGGAAGTTTTAAAAGGTTTTGGTTTTTCTATACTCTTTTTACTTTCTTTTTTTTCTTCTTTCACAACAAAGTCAGATACTTCACCAACGATGGAAAACTCTTTAGCCACGAGTTTACATGTAGCTTTTAGGTTATACTGACTTACTCTCTCTTGACACTGTTTTAATGCTTTACTTAGTGCAACATCAAGCGAAAGTTCTCCTTCAGATCTACCACATACCTGCTTCCCTTCTTTATCTTGTGCCAGATAGTAGGCTTGATGCTCTGAACCTCTTAAATAATACTTCATCTGGAACAGACATGCACCCTTTTTCACCATGTTTTTAGCTTCATTTAACTTGGCATTGTACTCACCATCACCCAGTATTTTGTCTACTTTTGGTAATGCATTTATTCCAAAATCATTAGCCTGCAGCAGTATTTTATTTCCTACAGCATAAAGTTTACATGGACTTTTTGGTTTCTTTTCCCCACGTTTGTTTTTATTGTCATTACAAGCTTTTATAGCTCCTTTTTTAGCCGCAACTAAAGTAGCATTTCTGTAAGTTTTACCACAAGCATACTTCCCATCCACATCAAGGCTATAGGCAAAAACTTTATGTCCTTCATCATTTAAATAGTCCCTAAAAAATGGAAAACAATTCTCTCGTATGAGGCCTTTAGCTTCTTTTTCAAGTTTCTCTTTTCTCTCTTTACTTAAAAGAGTGTTATCTGGCTGTGTAATGGCTGTAAAATCTCCCTCTTTTACCAAATACTTTCCATCCACATCTACGATAATACATTCCGCATTGAGCTGAAACCCTGTACACTGCTTCATCGCCCCTTTTTTCGCCTCTTCTACACTCCCATAACCATATCCCCAGCCACATCTGTCTTTTCCTGTGTCACGCTCTCTTGCATAGACAAAGGCTTTATGGTTTTTCTGACTTTTATAGGTATTTAAATAGCTTTGTAAACAGCTTTTTGTTAATACATTTTGAGGGGAAAATTCTGCATGTATCATAGCTGTAAAGCAAAGTAATATAAGTAATTTTTTCATCTTCATTCCTTTTCCCATTTAGAAGATTATAGCATGAGTTACCCCATCGGATAAAGTATCTCTTCATGTACTTTGTCACAAGCTTTTAAAATATCAGAACTTAAAGTTAAATCCATTGCCTTAAATATAGGATCTAACTGCTCAGCAGACGTTGCTCCTATGATGGTAGATGCTACAAAGTCAAATTGTTTTGACCATGCCGTAGCAAGCGTCACAGGGTGCATACCTGCTTCTTTGGCTATAGTCACATATTTGGCTGTAGAGGCTAACGTTTTCTCATTTAAAAAACGTGCTGCCATGGTGCGTTGCCTCTCATTTGGTGAGTTCATATAACTAGAAAAACGTCCTTTTGTATGGAAGTTTTGATTGTACTTACCACTAAGTACCCCACCTGCTAAAGGTGAGTATGGAAGCAATGAAATTTCCTCTTTTTGGCACACGGTAGCCAGCTCATCTAAAAACCTACGGTTCAATAGAGAAAAATTGTTTTGAATAGACTCAAAACGTGCAAACCCATGCTGCTGGGACTTCATGAGTGCTTTGGTTGTACCATAGGCTGTGTCGTTTGATGTTCCTAGGTAGCGTACCTTTCCACTCTGCACAAGTTTGTCAAAAGCAGCCAAAGATTCCTCTATGGGCACGATGGTATCTGGCCAGTGCATTTGATAGAGGTCTATATAGTCCGTCTTCAGACGTTTCAAACTCCCCTCCACTGCACGTTCAATGTGAAATCTGTCTATTGCTGTCAAGCCATGACGTACAGGAGGCACAAACCACCCACTCGCAGCCCCAGCTACCTTGGACGCTAAAATAATGGAATCTCTAGGCTTAGTCTGCATCCATTCCCCTACTATCTCTTCTGTGAGTCCAAACAACTCGCCAGAAGGTGGCACAGGGTAAAGCTCTGCTGTGTCAAAGAAGTTAATGCCTCTTTCATACGCCTTATCCATAATGGCAAAGGCCTCTTTTTTATCTGCTTGTGTTCCAAAGGTCATCGTTCCTAAACAGATAGGGCTTACTCTTAATCCTGTTTTTCCTATGTATCTATAGTTCATTTTTTGGCTCCTTATTCTTTCAACAAATGCAAAAATTCTCCCCGGTTACTGTAGCCGACAAACTTATGTTTAATGCTCTCATCTTTTGCATCTACCACATAAAGTATGGGTGTAAAACGTGTTTTGGCAAACTGCTCGGGGTAGGTGTCTTTGTCTAGGTTGAGCATGAGAGGGATGTATTTTGCTTTTATTTTGGCATCTATGTCATTTTGTGAGAGTATGCGGTTTTCTAGTTTTCTA
>DRQB01000015.1 GCA_011330645.1 Campylobacterota bacterium
AACAAATGGCTCAAGGTATTTTTAAAGCGTTTTTTCACCCAACAGTTCAAACGCTCATGTATGCCAGATGGCCCTAAAGTGGGTACGATTTCTTTGAGTCCTAGAGCGGATTGGAAGATGGCTAGTGATGTGGATTTTGAGACGTGGATGGAGGCATTAAATGATTAAAAAACTATTTAGAAAACAGAAAGATTATTTATTTTCAGAAAAAAAGTCTACCGTATGTTTAGTATGTAATCATATATTAGAAGATAATTATTCTATATTGTATGTAACGCATGATAAAGATGATGGTATGTGGCAATTTTTATGTGGTAATGAAAATCATAGTACAGATGATGCAAGAATGATTTCCTTAGAAGAAGCAGTTACTCTTGACCCAAGTATAAATGGATTACATGATATGCCACTTGGTCTTGGCGCTGAAAGAAGAACAAAAAGTACAGAGTGGAAAGCATTTAAATTATAATTATATATTTATGGTTTTCCCATTGTACGTGATACTCTACACTTCGAATATTACACTATATAAAGTTATTTGACACATAATATAAATATTCATTCCAAGCAAAGCATAAAAACAACACCCTCCATATTCTAGCAACCATTAATCATACATTTATCCTAGCACTCTAAAAAGTGCTATAATGAAGAAGTAACTCATTCAAAGGAGCACAGAATGGAAAAAGAGTTAAAAAATCTCATAAAAGAATCTAAAAAGTCTTTAGAATCTGCAGAAAAAAAGATAGATGCACTCAGTTCTGACTTTAGTGAAGAAGTAAGTGAATTTTGGAATGATTTAAAAGGTCACTTTAGTAAGGTCAATGATAAACTTAAACAAGCCTACGATGACTTTGACAATGGAGAATCCAAACTAGATGCACATCTTAGTATGATGGAAGCACGAGATAAACTGGAAAAAGTCAAAAAAAGTGCAGAAGAGTTTGCGCTCACAGCTTCAAAAAAGACAAAAGAAGAGTACAGTATGGCTTCACTTAAAGCACACTTAGCCAAAATGGAAGCAGAAGACAAATGGGAAGAGACGAAAAAAGAATTATCGCATACCTATGCCAAATCGAAAGTAGAAGTGGAAAACTTGGCAAAAAAAGCAGGAAAAGAGATTAATGATATTTTCGTTAAATTAACGGAAATAGTTTAATCAAGTATATTAACTTTTATGCAATTCTTTTAAATACTTCTTTTTAATGCTGTCAAATTCTTCTTGTGTAATGATGCCTTCTTTGAGCATACTATGATACTCACGTAACATTTCTTGATTTTTAATTTCAGGATCATGTTTATCAAGTATATTTTCTTTGATATTATCAAGGGCATTGCCATCTTTAAAGTAAAAGATGACAAACAACACGGGTAAAGCAATAAGAACCACATTGGTCAATACCATAGGAACAATGTAGGAAACAAACGCACTTCCTTTCGGAGCATCAATAGAAAAAAACTTAAATAGGATATATAAAACACTTAGAAATAGTGTATATTGGAAGGCACGTTGAAAAGATGTTGTTACTTGACTCATTATTTTTACTTTTTGTTGGTTTTAAATGCTTATAGAAAGTATAACGGTATTATATAAAAATAAAGTCAAAAAATTGTGACAAAATTAGTTCCGTATCAAGTGATACAGAACTAGAGGGCAATTAAAATGAGTACCCAATTTTAGCAAATACTTTTGCATTGTTAAGGTTATCATCTATACCACCAAAGGTAGCATCTGTTGTCCACTCATAACGTGCTTCTGCACCTACAAAGAAGTTATTTGCGATATCTGCTCTTGCAGATGCACCTAGACCATAAGTAAAGATAGTATCATCTTCATTTCCTACTTCTACTCTGGCTACACCAATGTGTGGTCCTGCACCGAACTCTACTGCATCACCACGGTTGAAGATGTAGTGTGGGTTAGCACTTAGTTGAATCATTTGAAGACCATTATGGTCGTAGTTAGTCAGTTGAAGTTGTGATCTTGTACTGTCTGAAAGAAGACATTCAAATGCAAGTTCTACACCGTAGAAACCTTTCCAATCTGTGTTACTACCTTCACCTTTCATCACACCGCCAAGAATTGCAAAGCTCATAGGGATGCTTGATGATCCATCATCTACTTGGTTAAATGCTGGTGTTTCTACCACTGGTTCTACTGGGTCTATGTCACCACCTGCAAAGATAAGTGTTGAGGCAAGTACTGAAAGTAATGCTGTTTTTTTCATAATAAATTTCCTTAATTTTAAATTGAAGTTGGAAGTATATCAGACTCTTTCTTATTTATCTGTAACATACATTACACAAGACAATTACATACAAATTACACAAACTTATGCTATAGTGAGAAATAGGACAATAAAGTAATACTTCGTTCACACTAAAGTATTAAAATGCCATGTTTTAAACATAATTTTAAACAAGGATATTTAATGAACAAAATAAAATCAACTACAGTAGCACTTGTGCTTGCGACTAGCGTTGCTATGGCAGGCGGAGATATTGCTCCACAAGAACCACAAATTACTCTTCCTGAAGTGATGGATGAACCCATAACAGATAACTACTTTTACACTGGTTTAGCCTATACCTATATGAAAATGAAAAATGACACACTTAATAATAAAATAACCGGTAACGGCATTACGGCATTGGCAGGATATAAATTTCATCCCTATTTGGCTGTAGAAGGTCGATATAGTGCAACTCTGGGAGACTTGAGAGCGAACAATACAGACAATAACTGGGACATGTCCAATATTGCACTTTATTTAAAACCTCAATATGCGTTAAATCAAGTAACTCTTTATGGACTTTTAGGTTATGGTCAAGTCAAACTTGATGATGGAGCAACACATTCTGAAAATTCTTTTCAATGGGGTTTAGGTGCAAACT
>DRQB01000016.1 GCA_011330645.1 Campylobacterota bacterium
AGTGAAGAGTGGTAGTTGTTGAGTTTACCCTCTTTTATCGCTACTACACGCTCTAGTCCCATACCTGTGTCAATGCTAGGTTTAGGCAGTGGATTGAGTGTGCCTGTCTCGTCACGGAAGTACTGCATGAAAACCAAGTTCCAAATTTCTAAAAATCTATCACCCTCTCCACCCATTCTATCTTCTGGACTATTGAAGTGTTCTTCCCCTTGGTCATAAAAGATTTCAGAACATGGTCCACATGGTCCAGTATCTCCCATCTGCCAGAAGTTATCTGCATCACCAAAACGGACGATGCGGTCTTTGGCTATGTGTTTACTCCAGATTTCTTCTGCTTCATCATCTGAGTCATGTACAGTTACCCACAATTTTTCGACAGGTAGATTCAGATACTTCTCATCGGTAATGAACTCCCATGCATACGCAATCGCCTCTTCTTTAAAGTAGTCTGCAAAAGAGAAGTTACCAAGCATTTCAAAAAGTGTATGATGGCGTGCTGTGTAGCCTACATTGTCAAGGTCATTGTGCTTTCCACCTGCTCTTAAACACGTCTGGCTAGATGTCGCACGAGGTGTAGCTGGTATTGGAGCATCCCCAGTAAAAATGTTTTTAAACTGCACCATACCAGCGTTGGTAAACATCAGTGTTGCATCGTCTGGTACAAGTGGTGAAGAAGGTATGAGCTCATGCCCTTTGCTTTGAAAAAAGTCTAGAAATGATTTTCTAATATCCATACGTAAAATATCCTACAATAAAGAGGCACTCTGCCCCTTGAATTAATTGGAGATATTTTACCCTATTTGAGGTTATTTAGAGGTAAATCCTACTTCACTACCTTTTCATAGCTTTAGTTCTCTTGATTACGCCTTTGTTGATAATATGATAATACCCTGCTATTTCGATACGTGGTTTTCTTGCTATAGTTACTCCTTACTAGGAATGTAAGCGTAGATTTTATTAAGTTGTCGTTGTCACCTGACCCCTATATTTTGACCCCTATATTCCATATTCTATACTTCTATACTTTAGACAAATCAGGCACTTCCACACTTTCTACCATCTCTTTGTATTTTTTATCTTTTTCTGCTTGAGTTAAAGAGTCATCCCATCTTGGATCATACTCTTTTGATAGTGCTTCAAGCTCATCTGCAAGCTCTTGATCCCAATCAAATTTTATATTTAATTTACCATCATTTGTTAGTGTTACTTTTGCTCTATTCCATTTGTGTTTATCTGACTCTTTTGTCATGGTTTTGTAGAGGTTTTTAAAATATTTTGGTAAATTATAATCATTATCCCAAAAATCTATTTGTTTATAATTGCCATCTATTGTCAAATACTTACCACTATAGCCTACAGAGCCATCAGTTACTTTTGCATCAAAATTAATTTCAATCCATTCATCTTTGACACTATTCGTTAATGAATCAGTAATATCTTTCAATATATCATCAATATTTTTAAACATCATTTTCCTTTATTTGGAAAGTTTTCATAATGATCTTCACCATCAATCGTATATTTTACTTTATACTCACTTGGTCTCTTACTACTAAGAGATAAGGGGTCAGGTGATGCTGATGTTATTCTGCTACCATGCATCTTCTATCTCCCCTCCCCATTCTTTTTTATCACTATAACATAATTTTTAGCGGCATTTGCATCACTTAACTCCTATACTCTGGTATTGTCTAGAGGTAAAAGCTACACACATCATCTTGGTCATAATCAAAACTACCATCAGTAAATGTTGAAGAAATACCAAAAGATTCACAGCCATATTCTATGCCACCTTTACCTGAATTTCTATCATCCACGATACGTACAATGTCATCTAAAGAATCACCAAAAACCCCATTTAATCCATTAAAATCAAATTCACATGTATCAGGTACTATAAATGAAAATTCTCCATTGGGTGCAGTGTGACTCCACCGTGTCATTGAATCACATTTATAAGGGATATCTGCATAAGCAAATCCTTGTTCATCTACTAGAAACAATGTAGTAAGATTGTCACCTACATAATCATTATAGTAATCATCATACACTGTTCCACCACATCCATTTAAAGCTAAGACAGCGATAGATGCTGTCATAAATAAAATTATTTTCTTTCTCATAACCATACTCCTATGTATTTTTCAAAGTATGCCGTGAAATTGTGTGAGGTTTGTGAGTTATATATTTTTAAGTAACGTGGCTATTTTTTGGCTTCCATCTTTTTCTACTATATGCATAAGTCCTTGACTTACCCCTGCTAAATCTCCATCAAGTAAAGAGAGTACTTTCTCATTATCTATCTCATTTTCTCTCATCACCCATGCTAAATTTTTTTCTACCAAAAACTGTGCATTGTAGTACTGATGGTCTGAGGCTGCATAGGGGTAAGGGATGTAAAGCGTAGGCACAGCAGTAGCTGAAAGTTCCCAAAGTGTAGAAGCACCAGCGCGCGCTATGGCAAAATCTGCTTCATTCATGTAGTCTGCCAGTTTGGTGGTAAAGCCAAAGACCTCTGCATCTATGCCTAACTTCTCATAGGCTTTTTGCACTTCATCGACATTGTTCACTCCTGCTTGGTGTATGATGCGTATGCCTTTTTCTTTCAGCTGTGTTGCGATGTCAAGTGCCAAAGTATTGATGGCTTTTGCCCCTTGAGAGCCCCCTAGAAAAATGATAGTTTGTACTTCAGTGCGGACATGGGCATTGTCAAAAAAGACTTCTTTGATAGGGTATGCGTGAATAGGGCTTTCCTCTAAATAAGAGGATATAAACTGGCTTGCATAGGGTTTCAAGAGTCTGTTGAGTGAGCCCAAGGCTGCATTTTGTTCATGTATGACCAATGGTGTACGTGTGAGTTTAGCAGCAAATGCCATGGGTGCGGCAGAAAATCCACCTACAGAAAACACCACTTTAGCTTTGTGTTTACGTATAAGCTTTATGGCTTTTAGTGTTGCACCACCCATCATAAAAAGTGACTTTATTTTCCCAAGAGCCCCTTGATTTACAACACCTCGTGTTTCAAAGAAGTATTTTTCTTGAAAATCATCATCGTCTTCAAACCACTGTTTGTCCTGTCCTTTGGTAGAACCTACATAAATCAG
>DRQB01000017.1 GCA_011330645.1 Campylobacterota bacterium
CATAACAACCACCACCAGAATTTCTGATATCACCTTTAGCAAATCTTGCTTCACCATATCTGTCTGTTACACGGAACGGGTTCGTGTCATCATTCATGTTAGGGTTTTGGAAGTGCGTTGGGTGACATGATTGACATGCTTGTGAGCGTCCAGCAGCATCAGGCATAGGAACCATCGCAAGGTGGAAACCGTGTACCGCTTCAGAAAGAGGTTTTGCTTTGACTGTTTTGTATCCAGAAGCTGTCACTCTTGGTTCTTGAAGGTTACCAGAAACATTATCACCATGACAGTCAGTACAGTTTACAAAACCAACTTTACCAAGTCTGTTAATCGCTGCATTTGAGTCATAATGTTCTAAGAACTTTGTTCCATGGTGTGCATCGTGAAGAGAAAGGATGTTAATCGAACCTTCTGAAAGTCTCGCCATATACTCTGAAGTATCTGGGTATGTTTTCCAGTAATCATACTCTGCATCACCTTGGTGGAGACCTTCATCTCTAGCCATTTGTGCTGCTTTACCTGTACGTGAGTGACAAGCATAACAGTTAGGAATATCGACTGGGTTTGTTCCAAAGTATGAAACAGTTTTCCCGTTTGGTTGTTTAATCTGTTTACCATCATGTGTATGAAGTTCAACCGTAGAATATTGGAAAGGTTGGAAATCTTTTTCTGTAACAGAACGTAAAGACCCTTTTCTTCTACTGTCATTAAAGGCTGTCATAGGAAGACCTAATGAATCCCATAAGTGTGAAGCAGTAAGGATAAGTTTCACATCTTTAACTGGAGGCACAAGTGTATCTGTCATAACGATGTTACCACCACCTTTTCCTGCATAGGTCATATAACCAGTCATTGGTGCACCTGAAGGACCATGATCCACTTTTACAGGAATCTGACGACCAACTCTAAGTCTGTCTTTGGCCTTTGAACCTTTAGGAATAGTACCTTCGAGGTCTTTGTAGATAAAGAGGTGTGTCCATACGTAGTTGGCTACGTTATCACCTGGGCTGTCTAAGTGTCCATCTCCATCCGCATCTTTGGCTACAGACCAGTATTTCATCTTGTTACCTTCTGAGAACGAGTTGTCTCTGGTGTAAGCAAATACTTTTACATTGTCTTTTGGAGTGAGAAGTTTAGGAAGTTTCCCTTTTTTTCCTACTTTAATCGCTTGTGACTGGATAGAGTTATATGGTGGAATTACACAACAGTAACTCATGTCAAAACCAACACAGTGCATACCAAGTTCGTAGTTTACGAACATACTATAGTCTGCTGTTGGTTGATATGCCTCTCCACCTTTTACTTTTACTTTTTCTAGGTTATCCATGCCAAATGGTGGTGTTTTGTCATAGCCAGAAGCAGCAAAAGTTACAGTAGCTAGTAGTGAAGCAGCCACTGTACTTTTTACAATTTTTGAAATCATTTTAGTCTCCTTTTAAATTTGATTACAATCAATTTTTACATGAATGTGGTTAAGATTACTTTAAAAAATGACATTAATGTATAAAATTGATGAACTGTGTCACATAATAAAATATTATTATTCTTTTTAAGAATATTTGTTATAAGCTAGAGTGAAATTGGATGTGTTTATTGGATTTTTTTAGAGTATTTACGTCATCTAAAAAAGGATAAATGACGTAAATTGTACTTATTTGATACGTTCTTTTTCTGGAGCATCTTTAGGCATAAGACCATATTTGGCAAGATCAACAAGTGTTTCTTTTCTTTTATCTTTTAAGAGTTTGACCATCACGGGATTTCTATCCATTTTGAACTCCTGTGTAAAGGTTACTTTCCCATTATGATCATAATACTTTTTAACCCCCACTTTATAATTATGTTTATAAAACACTTCTGAAGATTTAAAACCTTCATAATCCCATTCTGTCATGACGCCTTCACGTCTACCCATATTGTAGTTTACCTGACTACCAAGTTGTCCATTATCATAATAAATTTTTTGTATGTTATGTTTCTGTCCATTGACATATTCTACAACGAGTTTCTTTTTACCATTGTCATAGTATGAAGTATATACACCATTCTCTTTGCCATTCTCAAAATTGACTTTTGATTTTACCTTATGTTTATCATTGTACCACCAAGTCATACCTTGGCGTATACCATCAACATAGGTTGATTTTTGTGCATGATCTTCTATTATATACTCTTTGGCATGTACAAATGTAAATACTAAAGGAAGAATTAAAAGTGTTAAAAATTTCATAATGACTCCTTACTGTTAGTCTACCTTTCGGTTATTAGGATTAAAGTCTAATCCTTTTAGCGCCTCTACTGTGGCATCAGGCTTCTTTGCTTGTACTTTTTTCATAAGATCAATAGGTCTATCCATTTTATAGGTAAGTGTCTTAATGACTTTACCTTTTTTGTCGTACCAACGCTTTTCACCCTCTTTATAGCCATGTTTATACGTTACTTCATTATTGAGTGTACCATCTTCATTATACTCTTTTTGTAATCCTTCTTTTTTCCCATGAATATAATTGACCTCGGAAGCAAGTTTCCCTGTATTGAAATAGTATTTTTCAGTACCCTCTTTATTGTCATTCACATAGTTTACTTCTATACGGAGTTTACCATCTGAAAAGAAAGTTTTATTGTTTCCTTCTCTTTTCCCCATGTTGTAGTTAATCCGTTCGAGGTGGTTACCTTCTCTATCATACCAATCCATGGCACCATGACGTTTCCCCTCAACATAGGTGACTTTATAGGCTAGTTCTCCCGTATTGTAGTAAGCTTTTTCTAAACCATCTTTGACACCTTCTTCTGTATCAGTACGGGTACCATCTTTATAATTGATTTGTGATTTGAGCACACCATTTTTAAAATGTTCAGTTACGAGTTCTGCATGGAGTGCAGTTGTGCCTAAAAAAGCCAGTGTAAGTAAAGTAAATTTGTTCATATTGTAATTGTTCCTCTATTTAAATGTTATAACATACGAATAAAATCGTATGCGTTAATTGTTAATGTGTATCAGTATAGTATTTGTTGGCTTTTCCCAAAATGTATTCTACTATGAAAACAGTGCTCTGTGCTCAACCATGGCACAATAATTTTGTACCACATTAATACCTGCGGCTTTGACGCGTTGGGCTGCTTCATTGTTGATAAGTTCTAGTTGTGTCCAATAGGTTTTAACATCACCACGTGCGATGACGGCATCAGCGATGGCATCAAGGGCTGCTGGTTTTCTAAAGACCACCACCATATCGACAGGGACATCAATCTCTGCTAAACTTCTGTAGACTTTTTCACCCAAAATCTCATCATGTTTAGGGTAAACAGGAATCATTTTATAGCCAGCATTTTTCAAATAATGTGCCACATGGTTACTGGCTTTTGTTGTATCGGGTGAAGCACCTAAAACAGCAATGGTCTTTGCTTCTTCAAAATATTTTTTCATCTCTTCTGGGTTTGAGTTTACTCTTGGTAATTCACATTCCATCTTTATGGGTCCTTTGGGTATAATTCGTCTAATATAGTATCTAGGAAAGATTAATGTTAGACTTAAACAAGATAAAAAAAGCTTATGAAAGAGTATTAGGTGTAGTACATCGTACCCCTTTTGCTTATGCCCCAATTTTGAGTGAGCTTTCTGGCTATGAAGTGTATCTTAAAAAAGAAAACCTTCAACGTACTGGAGCTTTTAAACTAAGAGGAGCTTTTAATAAAATAGCCTCTTTGGTAGCCTCTTCTGAAGATAAAAGGGGTGTGGTAGCAGCTTCAGCTGGGAACCATGCACAAGGGGTGGCTTTCTCTGCAAAACATTTTGGGATTGATGCTACTATTGTAATGCCTGAATCTACTCCTTTAACGAAGATACAAGGCGTAAAAGAATTTGGTGCAAATGTCATTCTTCATGGGAGCAATTATGATGAAGCGTATGCGTATGCTGTGACATTTGGAAAAGAAAAAAACTTTACTTTTGTACACCCTTTTACCGATGAAGAAGTTATGGCAGGACAGGGAACCGTCACTTTGGAAATGTTTGAAGATGTTGATGATTTGGATGCACTTGTCATACCTGTAGGAGGAGGGGGGCTTATTTCGGGTATGTCAGTGGCATCTAAGGCACTTAAACCAGCGTGTAAAGTGATTGCCATTTCTTCTGCTGGAGCACCAGCAATGAAAAAATCATTTGATGCAAAGACTGCTATTGATACTACTTCTGTACGTACTATTGCAGATGGTATTGCTGTACGTGATACTGCTTCTGAGACATTAGCGTATATATTAGAAAATGTGGACAGTTTTGAAACCGTATGTGAAGATGAGATTGCTGCAGCCATACTCTTTTTACTTGAACGCCAAAAAGTTTTAGTAGAAGGGGCTGGTGCGGTAGGTGTTGCAGCACTATTACATAACAAGATTAATCTTCCCAAAGGTTCAAAGATAGGTATTGTTCTTAGTGGAGGTAACATTGATGTCACAATGCTTTCTCTTATTATAGAAAAAGGACTTATGAAATCTGCACGTAAAATGAAACTTTTAGTTACATTGATGGATAAGCCAGGAGCGTTGCAAGCCTTTACGGATATACTCACAGAAGTAGGAGCAAATATCGTTCAAATAGGTTACGATAGAACGTCTACAGATTTGGAATTTGGGGATGCACATGTATCTGTGTCTTTAGAAACAAAGGGTGTAGAACATCAAGAAGAAATACGTCAAAAGTTAAGTGAAGGTGGATTTTCATTTAAAGAAGAACATTGATGATAGCAATGGATTTAGGGTCTAATACTTTACGTGTTTTAGAATATGACTGTAAGCAGAATAAACCACTTTCAATTTATGAAAAAGTAGTGAAAACAGCGGATGGCTTGGCATCTTCTGGACAGATTAATGCTGAGGCACTTCATCGGGTGATTGTTGCGATAAAAGACGTACAGACACGTATAGATTTCTCTTCTCAACCTATCAAAGCGGTGACAACAGAAGCTATACGTAGGGCTTCAAACTCTCATAAAATATTGGCAGAGATTCAAAAATCGACAGGGGTGCTCTTTGAGATTATCTCTGGAGAGGAAGAAGCAAGACTGACGCTACTTGCAGTAAAGCATAGACTTGAAAAATTGCAGTATGCCTCAGATACTTTTGTATTGATAGATATTGGAGGAGGTTCTACTGAACTGATTTTTCATTATGGAAAAGAAACAGTCAGTAAAAGTTTTCCTATTGGTATTGTAACGATTGCTCAAAGTTATGAAACTTTGGAAAATATTCAAGAGGCATTGCCTCATGAAATGTTGGACTTGCAGATGTTCTGTGCAGAAGTATATGCTACCAAAGGTAAACCAAGTGCATTTGTAGCCACAGCAGGTACTCCCACAACTGTTGCTGCAATGAAGTTAGGATTTAATTATGAAACGTATGATGCTGCCAAAATAAATGGTACCTCACTCAAAAAAGAAGAGTTGGATTTTTATCTTCGCAAGTTGCTTTCTCTTCCTTTTGAAGAGCGAGAGATAGCTGTAGGTACAGGACGTTCAGATTTGATATCAGCAGGGATACTTATTTATAAACAACTTTATACGATGTTGGAGTTTGAAAATTGTGTAGTAATAGACGATGGACTGCGTGAGGGTGTGGCTTTGGTGATGTGTCTTGAAAACCCTAATAAACTCTAACCTTTTTTCGCTATAATCAGACAAAATATAATAATGGAGTGTGTAATGGGACAAATGTCTGGTGCACAAATGGTATGTGAAGCGATTATCGCCGAGGGTGTGAAGACCGTATTTGGTTATCCTGGCGGGGCTATCATGCACGTTTATGATGAAATATATAAGCAAGAGGGGTTCGAGCATATCTTGAACCGTCACGAACAAGCATCTGTGCATGCAGCAGATGGATATGCAAGAGCGACAGGTGAAGTAGGGGTGGCTATGGTTACTTCTGGACCTGGATTTACCAATGCTGTTACTGGATTGGCAACAGCCTATATGGATTCTATCCCGCTAGTTGTTATTTCTGGGCAAGTGCCATTGGCACTCATTGGGACAGATGGATTTCAAGAAATAGATGCAGTAGGAATCTCTCGTCCATGTACAAAACATAACTTTTTGGTACGTACATTGGAAGAACTTCCTCGTATACTTAAAGAAGCGTTTTATATTGCGCGTTCTGGACGCCCAGGACCCGTACTGGTTGATATTCCTAAAGATATCACAGTAGACATCGGTGAATTTGTGTATCCTGATTCTGTAAATATTCCAACTTATAAGCCAACATATAAAGGGAATAAAAGACAGATAGAAAAAGCAGTTGAAGCGATTAAGTCTGCGAAGAAACCTCTGCTTTATATCGGTGGGGGTGTTGTACTTTCTAATGCCTACGAACTTGTAAGAGAATTGGCTGAGAAAACACAAATCCCTGCGGTTGAGACACTAATGGCAAGAGGTGTTATGGGGGCTAAAAATCCACTTCTTCTTGGTATGCTGGGTATGCATGGTAATTATGCATCCAATATGGCAATGTCTGAGACAGATTTGGTTATCTCTTTAGGTGCTAGATTTGATGACAGGGTAACAGGTAAACTCTCTGAGTTCGCAAAGTATGCAGATATTATTCATGTGGACATAGACGCAGCAAACATCGGGAAACTTGTAGATGTGGATTATCCTATTGTTGGAGATGTTACAGAAGTACTTAAAGCGATGTTACCACAGCTTGATGGTGTCGATACTGACCGTTATGAAGCATGGAGAAAGATTTTAAATCGTTATGATGAACTGCATCCACAGTCTTATGTAGATTCTGATGAAGTGATTAAACCTCAGTGGGCCATTGAACGTATTGGTGAGCTTATCGGTGAAGATGCCATCATTACTTCGGATGTTGGACAGCACCAAATGTGGGCAGCACAACACTATCCGTTTGACAGACCACGCCAATGGATAAACTCTGGTGGACTAGGAACCATGGGCTTTGGTTTCCCTGCTGCACTTGGTGTAAAGAGAGCATTTCCGCAGAAGACCGTTGTTAATGTAACAGGTGATGGTTCTATTCTTATGAACATGCAAGAGTTGGTGACAGCCGCTGAGTATAAAATACCAGTGATTAACCTTATTTTGAATAATCATTTCTTAGGGATGGTTCGTCAATGGCAAACGTTCTTTTATGAAAAGCGTTACTCTGAGACAGATTTGAGTTTTCAGCCTAACTTTAAAGCATTGGCTGAAGCATGTGGGGGCATTGGATATGATGTTACCACTAAAGCAGAGTTTGATGCAGCGATTAAAGATGCGATTAAACAAGATAAAGTATGTTTCATGAACGTACAAACAAACCGTTTTGAAGATGTACTTCCGATGGTACCATCGGGTGGAGCACTCTTTAATATGATGTTGCCACAAACCACAAAAGGAGATGCATAATGAAAACTAACGTAAATGAAAGACGTGTCATCTCTGTGATTGTGATGAATGAAAGTTCTGTGCTTTCTCGTATTACAGCACTTTTTGCTGCTCGTGGTTATAACATTGAGTCACTGACTGTTGCACCTATCCCTGATAGTGATATGTCACATATTACTATCGCAACCAAAGGCTCTTCTAAGCTCATGGAACAGATTACCAAACAGCTTCATAAGCTCATTCCTGTCTATAAAGTAATAGAACATGAAGAGATGGTAGAAAAAGAGATGGTATTGGCGAAGTTTCCTATCGCTGAAAACTTGGCTGATATCTCAGTACTTTCTGCTGCTTACAATGGTGGTGTTGTGAATGTTGGTACCGAAATGATTATCGTGATGGTTGCAGATGAACCAAAACGTGTTAAACATTTTATAGAAGCAGCACAGCGTTATAATCCTTGTGAGATTGTACGTGGTGGTGTGGTGGCTATCGAAAGATAGTTAAATTTTATAAATCCGTTCCCCTCCCTACAAGGTGGGAACGAAAGTTATGCAATATAAAGGATTATCCTTATGATCTACAAACTCTCCCAAATCACCAAAGAACTTAATATTGATTTTAACGGTAATGACATCGAGATAGATGGCATACATACACTGAGTGAAGCAACACCGACACAACTCTCTTTTTTTAATGATGCAAAATATGCCGCCCAACTTCCCCAGACAAAAGCCGCAGCTATTTTTATAGATGAAAAACATGCAGAGTTATTACCTTCTACAACGATAGCACTTATCACTGATGAAGCTTATTTGAAACTTGCACTTGCTTCAAAGTTTTTTGCTCATCACATTATTACCAAAGGGGGACATCCTCATTTAGGTGAAAATTGTGACATAGATAAACGTGTACGTTTTGGAAACAATGTGACACTGGGAGACAATGTCACAGTAATGGCAGGTGTTTATGTGGGAGACAATGTGACGGTAGGTTCAAACACCTTACTTTACCCCAATGTTGTACTTTATCATGGTACACAGATAGGAGAGAGATGCATTATCCATTCTGGTACAGTAATAGGTTGTGATGGCTATGGGTTTGCACATACAAAACAGGGTGAACATGTAAAAATTTACCAAAATGGTAATGCTTTGGTAGAAGATGATGTAGAGATAGGGGCTAATTGTACAATAGACAGGGCTGTGTTTGGTACAACAGTTATTCGTAAAGGTACAAAACTTGATAATCTAATACAAATAGCACATAACTGTGACTTAGGTGAACACACGTTACTGGCTGCTCAAGTGGGACTCGCTGGTTCGACAACACTAGGCAGAAATGTAGTGATGGGTGGACAAAGTGCCACAGCAGGGCACCTAGAAGTAGGGGCTTTTAGTACGATAGCAGGAAAAGGTGGTGTAACCAAATCACTTGAAGGTGGAAAGATGTATGCAGGTTTCCCTGCCATTGAAATAAAACTTTGGCGTAAAATGCAAGCGGCACTTATGCGTATTGTTAAAAACCGTTAACTTTTTGTGTTATAATCAAATACAACTAATTTTTAAGGAGTTAACATGAGTGGACAAGTGACTAATATTGATGAGATGACCTTAAGTGGTACAAAAGATGGAAAAATTACTATTACAACAGTAGCAGAGCCTTATGGACCAAAGAGTGAGTCAGTAGCAAGTATTGGTATTTCTTTGCAAGCAGGTGCAACAGAACCAGATTGGAAAGTACATATTCCTAAAGCTAACATAGATGCAGTCATTACTGCACTTCAAAAGGCTAAAAGCCATTTGTAAGATAAAAAGAGTTTATTCTAAAACTCTTTTTATTCATCAAGTTTCATTACCTTATATTGAGCCAAAGCACGTTCTAGTAAATCTTTATCTGGGATTTTTCTTCCAGCGATGTAGCCTATGATTTCACCATTTTCATCTAGTTTTGGTTTTATCCAAACGAGTACATAATAGTATTTACCATCACTACGTAAATTTTTTACAAAGCCTTCCCAGTAATTACCTTTTTTAATCGTTTCCCACATTCCTTGAAAAGCTTTCTTTGGCATATCAGGGTGTCTATTTATGTTATGAGGTGAACCTATAAGTTCCTCTTTTGTGTAGCCTGTCATTTCTCTAAATTTTCGGTTGGCATAAGTAATAATACTATTTACATCAGTTTCTGTAATCATTACTCCCCCATCAAAGATTACTTCTTCATCTATGGGAATAGGTCTTTTGATTTCTTGACCGGTAATCATGTTTTTTGTTATTTTACTCATATGTTTTCCTTCATCGTGAACATGAGAGTACTCTGTCCAACGATAGTAAGTTAGTGTGTAATGTGTATGGAAAATAAATATAATAAGTTTCAAAAAAGAAGTTACTTTATATATTATTCGGTAGCTTGGCGAACTGCGTGAGTCCCATAGCTTTCTGTCCCCACTTCACAATGGGTTTAGCTTTTTCAATACATTTATTGTCGGAATGATAGCAATCTTAAGCTTAGTACAGTATAAATCAGACACATTGTATTAGAGCCAAAATCTTGAAATAGGAATTCATGACTTTGTATCATCATCGCGTTCATGGGATTCGCATAAAATAATCGCCGAACCTACGGGTGCGACTCATATTTTATACAAAGCCCATAAACACGAGCATAAAACAAATTCAAAGAATCCTATTTCGAGATTTTGGCGGAGTTTTCATAGCAACTTTGCTACAATACGATATTAGATTATAAGGGGCAGTTTTTGTCTATAACAGAAACCATACAATCACTTTTAAAAGAACGTATCTTAGTCATCGATGGGGCTATGGGTACGCAGATACAAGATTTAGATATACCAGCAGA
>DRQB01000018.1 GCA_011330645.1 Campylobacterota bacterium
CCTGCATCAGCTAGTGCCAAAGCAGCATCTACTGTAAATTCTAAAGATGGGAAACCTGTGGTGATATATGCGACTAATTTTTTATTCAATAGGGACTCTTTTTATCTGAAATAGATTTAATTTCAACATTATATGATAAAATGAGTAAAAATATAGATTTGCCACGTAGGATTAAAAGAAAATTATGAGTATTCATACCCCAAAAATAGATAAAAAAGTCACTTTAACAACGATAGCCAAGATGAAGGGTGTTGAACCTATTACCATGGTCACAGCTTATGATGCACTTTTTGCACAGCTTTTTGATGGCGAAGTAGAGATGATACTTGTAGGTGACAGTCTCAATATGAGTTTTCTTGGTAAAGAGGACACACTAAGTGCAACGATGGATCAGATGATTTATCATACACAAGCAGTCTGTAATGGTGCGAAGTTACCACTGATAGTACTTGATATGCCTTTTGGGTCTTATTCGACGGTAGATGATGCAATTCATAATGCTACACGAGCGTATCAGGAGACAAATGCCCAAGCGATTAAAATAGAAGGTGGGAAAGAGAGAGCACATATTGTTGAAGCACTCACACAAAATTCTATCGCAGTACTAGGGCACATAGGGCTTATGCCACAGTTTTTAAGAAGTGATGGTGGGTATAAGATACGTGGTAAAGACAAAACAGATATTAAAGCACTTGTAGAAGATGCAAAAGCATTAGAAAAAGCAGGTGCATTTGCCATTGTTGTAGAAGGTGTGAAAGAAGAAGCTGCTAAAGCGATTACCGATGCTGTAGGTATTCCTACGATTGGTATAGGTGCAGGGAATGTAACAGATGGACAAGTGCTTGTCTGGTCTGATATGTTTGGTTTCTTTGAAGCATTTAAACCCAAATTTGTAAAGCAGTATATGGATGGTGCAAAACAGATACGTCAAGGGCTAGAGTCTTACCGTAACGAAGTCAAAGGGCGTGAGTTCCCTAGTGAGGAATATACGTATTAATGGAACGCATGGTTGAGATAGAACGTTTTGATGAAGAGGCTTCATATGAAGTCACACTTCGTCCAAGTTCATGGGATGAGTATATCGGTCAAGAGAAGATAAAAAAGAACCTCAAAGTTTTCATTGAAGCAAGTAAAAAAAGAGAAGAGGCCTTAGACCATATTTTGTTCTTTGGCCCTCCAGGCCTCGGTAAGACAACAATTGCAAATATTATCTCATCTGAAATGAATGCAAACATCAAAACTACAGCAGCACCCATGATAGAAAAAGCAGGGGACTTGGCAGCACTGCTTACAAACATAGAAGAGGGTGATATACTTTTTATTGATGAGATTCACCGTATGTCTCCAGCCATTGAAGAGATACTCTATCCTGCGATGGAAGACTTTCGTTTAGATATTATCATCGGTTCCGGACCTGCTGCACAGACTGTAAAGATAGACCTGCCACGTTTTACACTTATAGGTGCAACGACTAGAGCAGGGATGCTTTCTAACCCACTACGTGAACGTTTTGGGATGCATTTTCGTATGCAGTTTTATACGCCGGATGAACTAGCCAAGATTGTGACACAAGCCTCGCATAAATTAGACAAAGTAGCCCAACAAGATGCTGCGGTTGAAATGGCAAGACGTAGCCGTGGTACCCCACGTATTGCGCTACGTTTACTCAAACGAGTACGTGATTTTGCGGAAGTTTTAGATGAGGGAGAAATAAGCCTAGAGCGTGCTAAGTATGCCTTAGACCAACTGGGTGTAAATAATCTTGGTTTTGATGAACAAGACATTCAGCTGCTTGAACTCCTTGTATCTGCAAAAAACAAACCTATGGGACTAAGTACCATTGGTGCAGCACTTAGTGAAGATGAGGGCACGATTGAAGATGTACTTGAACCTTATCTCATCGCCAATGGATATATCGAACGTACAGCACGGGGACGTATCGCCACACAAAAATCCTATGAGCATTTTAAACTTGGTGGTATGGATAAAGGATTATTTAATGACTAAAACCACACTACTGGTTACAGCACTCTTTGTTTTAGGTTTGATGGGTGCATACTCTGTGTATCAACCATTTTTACTTTCTATTACTGTAGCTATCTTATTGACTATGGCAACATTCAACTTGAGTAAAAAACTTGTAGCCCTCACAAATTCTGCCAAAATTTCTTCAGCTATTTCTACACTATTACTCTCTTTACTTCTGTTTGCACCTATTGTATATCTCGGTACGATTGGGGTAGGATACCTTTCACAAATGGATAATGCAGGGATTAAAGATACGATTAACACAGTGAAAGTTTTTGTAGAAGAAGTACCATTTTTAAAAGAACTAAGCCAACAATATTTGAGTGATGCCAAAATTACTGGGTATATAGAAGATTCTACACATTATATTACTGTTGCAGGTGGTGCAGGGCTTGGTTTTATGAAAAATATGTTTTTTGTAGTGGTCTTTTATTTCTTTATCAACTTTTATGGAGACAGGTTTTTTGATATGGTTTTAAAGCTTTTACCAGTTTCCCCTGCAAAAGGTACCCGAATGATGCAAGAAGTTTCGGCAACTATGGAAGTAGTCTTTTATTCCATCATTGTTACTGCGATTTTTGAAGGTTTTCTCTTTGGTATTATTATGAGCTATTTTGGTTTTAACGGCTTGCTCTTTGGTGTGATTTATGGTTTTGCCTCTTTGATTCCGATTATCGGAGGAATCATTGTTTGGGCACCTGTTTCTTTGTATGCCTGGACTAAAATTGACTCACATACAGCTATTGTTATCGCGAGTTACTCCGTCATCATGATATCTATTATTGCAGATACCTTTATAAAGCCGATGATTATCAAGGTGATTAAAGAAGATTTGCTTAAAAGTACTGTACAGATTAATTCTATTGTGATATTCTTTTCTATCTTAGCAGGGATGAGCACACATGGTTTCTGGGGTATGATTTTAGGCCCTGCGGTGACTTCATTTTTGATTGCTATTACTAAAGTCTATTTAGATTATAGTGAAAAATAAAGGACAACAATGATAAAAATACTCATTATAGAAGATGACCCTGAATTGGCACTTATCTTAACAAATTATCTTACCAAATATGATATGGAAGTGATTGGTGCAGAAGATCCATTTATTGGACTGTCACTTCTGACGCAACATACTTTTGATTTGATTATTTTGGATTTGACGCTTCCTGGTATGGACGGATTAGAAGTGATTCCAAAAATACGTGAAATCACAAATATACCTATCATTATTTCATCTGCACGGGATGATATTACCGATAAGGTCATAGGACTAGAGCGTGGAGCCGATGATTATATGCCTAAGCCTTATGATCCTAGAGAACTTGTAACGCGTATTAAAACGATTTTAAGACGTACGACAAGTGTTGATGAAAAAGTAGAAAAAAAAGAAGAACTTTTTATCGCAGATGCTAAGGCAAGAGAGATACGATTTAAAGGTAGTTCCTTAGAACTGACTGCAGCAGAGTATGATATTCTTTTGATGCTTATTCAGCATAAAAACGGTTCAGTTTCACGTGAACAATTGCTCTATGAAAGTGAACATATTGATGATGATTCTTCTATTAAAAATATTGATGTTATCATCTCACGGATACGTCAAAAGATTGCTAAAATAGATCCTGACAATATCTATATCAAGCCCATTCGTGGTGTAGGATACCTTTTAACTGATCGCGTATGAGAAACTTATCTGTAACGACGTTTATCCATATTCTTTTTTCTGTAGCAATTGCGATTCTCATTGCTACTTTTTTACTCTTTCTCTCTTGGGATAAAGACCGTCAAAAAATAGAAGAGTTTAAGCGATATCAACTTATTTCTATTACTTTTCTCTCTAATCTCCAACAAAGTCCTGATGAAAAAAAACTGCGTAAAGTGTATCATGATTTACATGTTTTACGTTTATCTAAAGCAGAGACAAAAAAACTTAAAAAAGAGATTGAAAAACATGGAAAAACTGTTTTTTCAGGTGGTTCTACCGCGGGACAGGTGCGTGTCTTTGAAATAGACCAGAAACACTATATATATGTACAGCGCATGGGATACAATCTCATGTTTAAAGACAATAAACCAAAAAATTACATTTTTGAATATGCTGTAGGTATTGGGATATTTCTCATTGTTCTTTTACTTTTGCTCTATTTGGCTGTGTTAAAGAAGCTTTCTCCACTCAAAAAACTTCATAAACAAATACAAAAATTTGCACAGGGAGATACCCAAACAAGGATTACCTATCTTTATGATGATGAAATAGGAAAAATTGCCAAAAGTTTTGATGATGCTATTGTACATATCAATCAACTCGGTGCATCAAAAAACCTTTTTATGCGTAACTTGATGCATGAGTTAAAAACGCCTATTACAAAGGGGCGTATTGTGGTTGAGATGCTTGAGGATGAAGGGACAAAAAAGGTACTTGTACGTGCGTTTGAACGTATGAATGAACTCATTTCTGAACTGGCTGAACTTGAACGTGTCACCACACAAAGTTTTGAACCCAATTTTGAATATATTATGCTTTCTGAAATTGTACATGAGAGTCAAGAACTTCTTATGACACAAAGCTCATGCATTACAATCAAGATTGATGATATGGCATTGACAACAGACAAAAAGCTTATGACACTTGTGATTAAAAACCTCATCGACAATGGAATGAAATATGGTAAAGACAAATGTGTCATGCTTCAAACAAATCATGGCATGATTGAAGTTATCTCCCAAGGTGAAGCGTTAAAGCATCCACTCTCATATTATACAGAACCCTTCTCACAGGCAGAAAAAAGAAGTTCTGGTTTTGGTTTAGGACTTTATATTGTGCATAGTATTTTGGAAAAGTTGGGGTATAGATTAGGCTACAAACATCATGACGGAAAAAATATTTTTATGCTTGTGCCCCAAAAGAAGCTCTAACCCAAACTATGCAATCCTATTTTATGATTTGAGTTTAATCTTTTAGTGCTTCCGCGATGAGCTCTAGAGGGTTTTTAAAGATAGTTTCTACCTCTGCATTGTTAAGTGCTTCAGAGAGTTGTACACGACAGGCAGAACATTCTGCACTGACATAGTGTGCCTTTGTCTCTTTAATCATTGCTGCTTTTGGTTTCCCTGCTGCTTCAGCAAAGTGAAATTTCTCCGTCTGCATCGTTACTCCACCAAAACCACAACATCGGTTAGGATCAGACATTTCAATCATTGGATAGTTTGGAGCAAGTAGATTACGTGGCTGCTCATAAATCCCTTGTACCTTTCTCGCATGACATGGGTCATGGTAGGTCACAGCTGTGTCAAACTTTTTACCTTTATCTTTAAGGATTTGTTGTAACTGGGTATTATCATCCAGCCATGCCGTTGCCATATGGATTTTTTCTGCGACTTTTTTTGCACGTGCTTCCCATTCGGGCATATCATGGTTCTTGAAAAAGACTTGCCAGTCATGTTTCACCATCGCTGAACAAGTAGCCTCTGGAATGAGCATTGCATCACATTCATCCATAAAACTTTCAAAGTACTCGATGTTCTTTTTGGTCATGTATTCTACTGAACTGACATCTCCGGTAAAGTATGCAGGCGCACCACAACAAAGTTGGTCTTTTGGGATAAACACATCAATGTTGAGTTCTTTCAGTATATCTACCAAAGAGTCACCAATACCTGTATAGTTATAGTTAGCCAAACAGCCTATAAAAAGTGCGATACGTTTATTTTTTTCTTCTTGGATAGGTGCAGGTATCTCTTCTGGGTAGCTGTTTAAAAAACTGGTTTTTGCCATAGAAGGAATGAGTCTTCCTTTTTTGACCATAGGCAGAGCAAATCTAGCACGAAGCCCTCTGTCTTTAGGATCTTGTGCTAAAGCACAGGTTTTAAACATGAAGCCCATTTTCATCACCAAGTCCATGATCTTACGATGGCGAAGTAAGAAAAAG
>DRQB01000019.1 GCA_011330645.1 Campylobacterota bacterium
GAATGCTGACCATCCTCCACCAAGCTCTGCTCTTTCAATAAGTACTTGTTCATATCCTGCAATGGTTAAGGCAATGGTCATACCCATCACACCAAAAGCGATAAGCGAAACGCCCATTTTAGACTTAAATGTTGCTTTCATAATCTTGATACCATAGGCATACTGGATACCGATATACATCATCCCTACCAAGATAGTTGCATACGCTCCAAAGAATGCCAAGTGACCATGTGCTGCAGTAAACTGTGTACCATGCGTATAGATATTAACTTGAGGTAGCGTATGGAAGAATCCCCATATACCTGCACCCAAGAAGTTACCAAAGGCATTCAGTACTATCCAAGACATTGCCGGACCATTGGTCATAATAGACCCTGTCTCTCCTTTTGCATGTGCAGCACCTTGCTCTTTACCCCAGTCATATAGTACGTGAACAAACATCGCAACGAGTGGTACTGGCTCTAGTGCAGAGAACAATGCCCCAATCTCCCACCAATACTCAGGTGTTCCAATCCAGAAATAGTGGTGACCTAGACCTAAAATACCTGATCCAAAGAGCATCAATACTTCAATCCATAACCACATCTCAACAATTTCACGTTTAGCATCGATGAGTTTAATAAGTGCATACGCTGCAAGCGCACCAACAAATACTTCCCATGTTGCTTCAACCCAAAGGTGTATCACCCACCACCACCAGTACTGATCCATGGAGATATTGTCTGTAAAGAACATCCCTGCAAGGTACAGACCAGCTAGAGCCATAAGGTCAGCCACAAGTACCATCATGATGCCTGTTTTGACTTTTGCTTTCATAAAAGTTGCAAAAACATTCCAGTAAAAAATAAGTACCACAACGACAATACCGATATCTGCCCATCTTGGTGCCTCAAGGTACTCTCTACCTTCATTAATAAGCCAGATTGTACTCTCTGTACCAGGACCTACTTGCACAAGGATATACACAAGTACCACCACCGTTACTGCTGCGGTCAGTACCCAAAACGCAAGTTTTCCAAGTCCAACAGCCACTGTTTCAACCTCAGTTTCATCTGGCATTAAAAAGTACACTGAACCTATCATTGCATAGAGCATCCAGACAACCAAGGCATTGATATGTACCATTCTCGCTACAGAGAAATCAAGTATTTCAAATAAGAATCCTGGAAAAATAAACTGAAACGCTGCTACAAGTCCAAAAAGTAGCTGTGCCCCAAAGAGTATAATTGCTACTCTGAAATACATCATCCCCAGTTCTTTTGACTTGTTACCTTCAAACTGATTTGTTTTAATACTAGTGAGCATTTGAGCCTCCTATTTTGAATTGATCCACAGTTTTTGAGAAGTTTCTTGGGAATCCATTGGTATCAATACTGCTCATATGTTTGAGAAATGCTACCAATCCTTTCGCTTCATCTGCAGTAATACCAAGACTTGGCATCATACGTGCATGTGTAGGATACTGTGAAGGATGTTGTAAAAACTCTGCCATCGCTTCTTCTACGGTATTTTTACCTGTCATACCTTGCAGTGGTCCACCATCTTGCCATGCTGGATCTATCCATGCTTTTGTCAAATCTGGAGCAAAATATCCACCATTACCTAAAAGCGTATGACAGTTCATACAGTTTTTTGCTTGTGAAGTCAGTTTACCAAGGTGCAATAAATCTGCTGCCTCTTTTTCACTCCACTCTTTTCCAAAAAACGGTTGTTTTTCACCAATTGTTGGCACCTCATGTCCCCTCTTAGCATCCATCGTATAACCAATTTTATAATTGATAACGGTAGCTGCTGGAACCCTTTTTGTAACACCATTTTGTAAATCTGCCTCTGACCCCATTGCTATTTGTCCAATAGAATCAAATGTAAGCCAAACTAACAATATAGATGCAAATCCAGTTACCCACGCTGCTGAACGACGCCAAAATGAAATGCTCGACCAAACTGAAACATTTTTATTTGCCATGTCTTTCCTCCTCTTATTATTTTGTATCTTCTATCACTTCATCATTGTCTCTATATCTTTGTTCTGCCTCATCTATAAGATGGAAATATAAGTGAGGTACAAAAAGATATATCACCATTGTAATCATCAGTACTTTCATCGTAAAGTGATTACTTTGGATCAACACTGCAAAGTCATATAAGAAGTAAGTTTGTAATACCCAAAATAGATATCCCACAGGCATCCATTTTTTAGAAAAGTATCCCATTTTAGAAAGCGTAATCATTGCTGCATACCCTACTCCAAAAACAAGTACTAAAGTTGATTCTATAAAAATAGGTAAGAACTGATCTAACGCTATTTCTGGTCTCACTATCAACGCATCCATTTGGGCTCCTGTTAAATCTCTATTTGCGAAAGAATATCTTTACAGAATTCTAGGGCATAGATGTATTATTGCTTGTTTAAAAAGCCAATAGCTTGATTTGTGTCAAGGAAATACAAATTAATCATAAAAATTTATGATTATAATAAGTAATATTAATATAGTAGAAATAGAAGAAAAAGTTATATCTTAGAGGAAAGATGTATTATTTCACAATACATCTTGCGATAAAAAAAGGTCTGCCAAAGTTGGGGGAGATGAAGTTATTATCTTGCAAAGTCCATTCGTTGGATTTTTGTATCAACACCGTTTGTGCTACTTTACGTGTAGCCCTACTTTCACAGATAATCACTTTATTATCATCAAAAGCAGACTTTACCTTTGCGATACGATTTACGGTAATCGTATAATGCGCTCCTACCATCACAGCAATCACCAAAGAGACCCAAAACAATCCCTTTTTAACAGCACCCTTAGACATAAAAGGTCTCGTTGTCACAAAAAGTGTTATCAATAATGTAAACACACCTAAAATAAGATAAGCGCCTTCCAAATAAAAAAAGTCCTTCATGCTTCTTGCCTTTATTGTGAATTCACACATCATAACATAGACTGGCATCTACAAAGGTTGATATTCATCAAGTCTTTATAGGGTAAAAAATTCTATACTACTTGAAAATATAACAAGGTTTAGCACATGCAATCTCTTAGAAAATATCTTCCTTTTGCACTCTTTGCAGCATTTTTTGCTCTGGCTATTTTAGCATTTATATCGAGTAAACCAAGTCCTAAAAATGAACGTATATATAAAGCTGTTCAACAATATAGTCCCTACTACCTCGATAGACGTCTTGGAGGACTTACCATCAAAAACAAAGAAGATGAAAACTTCAAAGAAAAACCTACCAATATGACACTGTTTAAAGAGTTTGAAAGACTAGAACGTAACTGGGGTAAACAGCATCTAAAACTAGACAATAACACTTTACTTATACTCGATAACAATGGTACAACATTATCAACACTTCCCCTTCATACAGAAAAAGAAGTTCAATTTATTTATCATTACTATGGAGTAAACTAAGATGCTGGAGATTGTACTTACACTTGTTTTTTCTATTGTCATGCTTGTATTTATGGCTTTCCCCGCTATGAAAATCGTCGAAGGCGTAGAAAAAGTATTTGCTATTCCAGAAAAATGGCATAATCTACTGCTTATTTTGACCACTATCCTACTTTCACTACTGATAGGTCTCTACCTTAAGTTTGGGTAAACAACTATTAACAGCTTTTTAGATAAAATAATCCATTAAATTTGTTAGGCTTATTGTCCTAGCGTGGAGTAAATACATGGATAAATCAAAATATATTTGGATGGATGGGGAACTTACCCCTTGGGACGAGGCACAAGTGCACGTTCTTACACATACCCTACACTATGGTAATGGTGCCATAGAAGGAACAAAAGCCTACAAAACAGTAGACGGAAGATGTGCTATTTTCAAACTGAAAGAACACACACAACGTCTTTTAAACTCATCCAAAATGACTTTGATGGATGTACCGTACACACTTGAAGAACTCAATGCTGCACAAGTCAAACTACTTCAGGAAAATGAACTTTTTGAAGGTGCATACATCAGACCACTCGTCTATCTTGGGTATGGTGTTATGGGACTTTACCATAAAGACTGTCCTGTCAATGTTTCTATCTCTGCATGGAAATGGGGAGCATACCTTGGTGAAGAGGGACTTAAAAAAGGGATTAGACTTAAAATCTCTTCTATGACACGTACACCAAACACTTCAGGTATGGGTAAAGCCAAAGCCGTTGCCAACTACTTAAACTCACAAATGGCTAAATTTGAAGCTGTTGAAGCAGGCTATGATGAAGCACTTTTACGTGATGATCAAGGCTACATTGCTGAAGCAAGTGGGGCATGTTTCTTCATGGTAAGAGAAGGAAAACTTTACTCTCCACCATCAGATAATACACTTGAGTCCATTACACAACAAACTATTATAGATTTGGCTGGAGATATGGGCATAGAAGTCATTAGAAAACGTATTTCACGTGAAGAGACATACATCGCAGATGAGTGTTTCTTAACTGGTACAGCCGCAGAAGTTACACCAGTACGTGAGATAGATGCACGTATTATAGGTGCAGGTTCACGTGGACCTATTACCGAGAGATTACAAACAGCCTATTTTGATGTCGTTGCAGGGAAAAATCCTGATTACATCCAACATTTAACCTATATCAACTAAGGATTACACATGCCAGCAGATATGAACGACTATTTTAAAAAGAAAAGACCTAGCTCAAACAATAACAACAATAATGGGGGTGGAAATAATTTTGAAAACCCTCTAAATAATATGCCTAAAGGGTTCCCCCTATGGCTTATTATTGTAGGAGTAATCGCTTTTGCACTTTTTGCATTTAAACCTTTTACTATTATTAACTCTGGGGAAGTAGGGATTAAAGTCACTACAGGTAAATTTGAGCAAAAACCTCTTGGTGCAGGCTTACATTTTTATATTCCGGTATTTCAAAAAATTATCCCTGTCAATACGCGTATTAGACTGATTACTTATAGTAATGATGTCTCTCGAGAACTAGGTGATAGCTATAAAAACTTTGAAGGCGCACTAAGAAGAAACAGAGCGATTCCTGTACTTGACAAACGTGGTCTTACAGTCAATATAGACCTTGCAGTGCAATATAGTATCAAACCAGAGTCAGCACCAGCAACCATTGAAAAATGGGGTTCAAGCTGGGAAGAGAAAATCATCAACTCAAAAGTAAGAGAAGTAGTACGTGATGTGGTAGGACAATACACAGCAGAACAACTCCCAGAGATGAGAAATGCTATCGCTTCAGCAATCCAGACAAAAGTACGTGAAAAGGTAGATGCTCTTCCAAATCAACCAGTTATACTCTCCTCTGTAGAACTTAGAAACATTGTACTTCCTCCAAAGATTAAAGAGAAAATTGAAGAAGTACAAGCGGCAAAACAAGATGTAACCATCGCGGAACAAGAGAAAGAAAAAGCCAAACAACAAGCACAAAAAGCAGCAGAAGTGGCACGTGGTGTGGCTGAAAAAAACCGTATTGAAGCACAAGGTGAAGCAGATAAAATTCGTATCGAAGCAGAAGAACAAGCCAAGGCAAACAAACTTATCTCAGATTCATTGACCACTGAACTTCTCCAACTTGAGCAGATTAAAACACAAGCGAAATTCAATGATGCACTTAGAGTGAACAAAGATGCACAAATCTTCCTTACACCTGGTGGCGCAGTACCTAATATTTGGGTAGATGCAAAAGGGAAACAACAACGTTTAATGGGACAACAGTAGTCTCGTAGGGTGTTGCCCCTGACAACACCCATTATAACCTCAATAATTTAACGGTGTTGTGAGGACACAACACCCTACATCGGAGAACCATCATGAACATCGACTGGAACAAAAACCCCCTCATCCCTGCCATCGCACAAGATACTGAAACAAATGAAGTACTTATGCTTGCTTATATGAATGAAGAGGCTTACACTCTCACATTAGAAACTGGGTATGCCCACTACTTCAGCCGTAGCAAACAACGTATCTGGAAGAAAGGGGAAAGCTCTAACCATACCCAAGAAGTTAAAGATGTACTTCTTGACTGCGATGCAGACACCGTCATACTCAAAATCAAACAAAATGGTGTTGCCTGTCATACAGGTAGAAAAAGCTGTTTCTTTACCTCTGTCATGCAAGATAAAATCATCTTGGACAAAGAAGTAGATACCAATGCTATCTATGGCGTGGTTGATACCCTTTACCACACCATATTAGAGCGTAAAAATGCACCAGCAGAACAAAAGTCATGGACAAAAAAACTTTTAGATGACAAAGCGCTCATGCTAAGTAAAATTCGTGAAGAGGCAGATGAAGTCTGTGTTGCTATAGATGAAGAGAGTGATGAACAAGTCATCTATGAGTCTGCTGACCTTCTTTACCATACACTTGTAGGTTTAGGATATAGGGATATTTCACCAGACAGAGTGAAACAAGAGTTAGCAAGAAGATTTGGAATGTCTGGGATTACAGAAAAAGAGAGTCGTAAGAAATAATTAGGATAAAGGCAGATGCATATCTGCCCTTTTGTATTAACACCCTCCGGCACAACCTGGAGTATCTGCATTACCCCCTGCAAAATAATTTCCATCAAAACTCACAAGTGAATAATTTCTTTCCGTACCAAGAGAATCTTTCAATCCTTCAATAGAAAGGAAACCTAAAGAATCAGCACCCATATTCTCTGCTATCTCTTCAGGTGTAAACTTCGTAGAGATGAGCTCATCTTTAGTTGGGGTATCTATCCCATAACGGCAAGGAAACTTTATCTCAGGTGCAGCGATACGCATATGTACCTCTTTTGCACCTGCCTCTTTAAGCATACGTACTATTTGCTTTGAAGTTGTACCCCTTACCAAAGAATCATCTATGATGGCTACTCTTTTTCCTGCAATCAAATGTTTCACAGGAGAAAGCTTGAGTTTCACTTTTAGGTCACGTATCTCCTGAGTTGGCTCGATGAAGGTGCGTCCTACATAGTGATTACGTACAATACCCATCTCAAAAGGCACACCAAGTCCATCTGCATA
>DRQB01000020.1 GCA_011330645.1 Campylobacterota bacterium
CCAAGGTTCTCCAAGAGTTCTGCTGAGACAAATTCTATCTCTCTTTTTATCTTAGCTGACTCACCAAAGTAAAGTTTAGACCCCGAAGGGATTTCGTGTTCATAGACCATTATTTCTCTTCTTTTTTCAAAACTGATTTAAAATACTCTTCGTGAAATACGCGTGACGCTGTTCCATCAAAGTCTCTACGTCCAAGCTTAGCAAGGGCTAGTTCCACAGCTGTTACTGCTGCTACCATCTCATAAGGCTCAATGAGACCCATCTGATTGATACGGAAAATTTTACCCTTTAGGTGATCTTGTCCACCTGCCACATTGACACCAAACTCAGTTTTAAGCAGATCACGTATCTCTTTGGCATTCTCATCATCAATAGTTGTCATAGAACGTGCAGGTGATGCAGGGTACGAATGTAGTCCTAAAGCTTCAAGTGCAAAACGTGTTGCTTTGGCACGGCGTGCTGTGTCACAGAACAATTTTCCTATACCACCATTTGCTTCTATCTCTTGGAGTACGGCACGTAATCCAATGATAAGTGTCGTAGCCGCTGTATAAGCTGTCGTATTTTGCTTTTGTTTTTTTATCTCAGATGCGAGGTTAAGGTAGTACCCTTTCCCTGCACCTGTTTTTTCAATGGCTGCATTACTAAGTCCAAGTATCGCTAACCCTGGTGGTAACATCAATGCCTTTTGGCTTCCTGCAATGAGACAATCAATGTTCTCAACGTCAATACGCTCCACACCCACAGCCGTAATCCCATCTGCGATAATCATAATGCTTGGATTAATAGCCTTCACTGCTGCTGCTATCTCTTCCACTGGGTGACGAAGTCCACCAGCAGATTCTGAAATCTGAATAGCAATAGCATCTACTGAAGGGTTAGCCTTCACAGCTTCTACCACTTCTTCTACA
The DNA here is from genome assembly GCA_011330645.1 of Campylobacterota bacterium. Taxonomy (GTDB): domain Bacteria; phylum Campylobacterota; class Campylobacteria; order Campylobacterales; family Sulfurovaceae; genus Sulfurovum. Next base: position 912 of record DRQB01000020.1, read on the forward strand.
GTAGCAGGGGTGTTCCATTCATGTTTTATCTCAACATTTTGAAGTCCATGTGCCAAAGCAATCTTCCCAAAACGCTCACCAAATTTTCCAGAGTTTACTGAAAGCAAGGTGTCATGACAAAGGTTCGTTACAGCAGCTTCCATCGCTCCTGTCCCTGTGCTTGCAAGCATGATGACTTCATCAGTAGCAAAAAGTTTAAAAAGAAGTTCTCTTGTCTCTTTGAAAATTGCTTCAAATTCTGGTGTTCTGTGGTGTAGTGTCGGTGTAGCCATTGCCAAACGTACAGACTCGGGTACTGGCGTAGGTCCTGGTGTAAAAAGTAACATAAAAATCCTCGCAATCGCCATCATGACGACGGCGTAATTGGCAAGATTATATCGAAAAGTAGGTTAGTTTTTGGTGAAGAGAAGTCTTACAAACTCACTGTCTGCTGACCAATCTCCTTGTAGCGTGCATAATAATGCTCTACAAAAGATTTTATTTTTTCATTTTTAGGCAAGTAGATACCCTCATTTTTCAGTGCATATTGAGACAAATATTCACTCGCATCTACTTTTTTGAGATACGTTTCGGCTAAGTTTTTATAGGCAGAGATATAGGCTTCTTTCATCGCATCGTACTTAGAATAGTCTATCTTTATCTCTCCATCATAAGTGATGATACCTGAGCCAAACAATATATCCAAGTGGATAAGCCCTTCACAGTAATAAGGCAATACTTCACCCACTTCACGCCAAGCCATGAGTCCTACTGCACGTGACACCACATCATCAACTACATGATTTTTTAGTGCCTCTTTTTCATTATGGAAAAATGCCATAAGCCCACCAGAGGTAGCTTTGAACTCTTCTATGTTTTTAAACTGACCGGTACCATTCATCTTGGTTTCAGTATCTGAGTCTATCCATAAGATGTGTCCATACTCATGCCCGACTGTAGAGATATCGTAAAGCTCTTGCCAGAGTGCTGGGTTGGTGTCTATAAGCTCTCTTTGTGCTTTGACAAATGCTTCTCCCATAGTCTCAACCGAGAGTTTCATCACAGGCTTAGACTTTTTAGATTCCATCACAAAATCTGCATAAGCAAATATTTTCTTACCAAGCTCAGCGGAGACCTGCTCATCATTAGGTACTACCTGTGCAGAAAAAAGCCCATTAAACTCTGCTGCATAGTAGAGTATAGGCTGACCAATGTAGAGTTGCGTCTCATCTACTTGTGTGAGGTTCTTAGCCATTGTTTTTTGGGCTTGGCTTCCGAACTGCTCTGCCATTTTAGAGGCAAAGTCTTTAATGTTTTGTCTTGTAGGTGAACCCTCTTGCAACGCAGGGTTTACAATACGAAGATCCCACTCTAGGGCTACTGCTTTTCTATAGTGATCTTCATAATACTCTAATGGATGCCCTACTTGTAAAGGTGTCTTCACTGCCATCCACTTTCTGTCTACCTCTGCCCATTTACTTATGAGTTCATCAGGGTTTTTATGCCCAAAGGCTTCCCAAATAGCACCAAAATAGTCTAACCACTCTTGCTTTTGGTTAAAGACATCATCTTCATGTTGCCCCAGTAGAGCGATAAGTTGTTCCAGTGCAGTAGTCACACCTTCTACTTGCTCAGGAAATGCTTCTGCATATGCTACAGATTTATAGCCTGTGTCTTCTTTTTTAAGCACAGAATAACATCTGTCGCCCACACAGCCACTTTCGTCTTTATCAAGCAGTGATTCACCCTGTAACATCTCAAATACTTTGGCATCGTCTCCATTAAAGAGTTCACTAAGTTCAAGATTGACAGAGTGGATGATATGGTCCGTCCAATGACTCTGCCACTCGCTCAGACGAATACCTACAAAATGCACACCCAAAATAAGTGCACGGTAAAAAGGTGTTAACAACTTATGCTCTTCCACCCACGCAATAAAACTTTCATGACGGGTAATGTGCATCGTACTTGCAAACCCATAAGCAAGCTCTTTTTTCATGGCTGTCTCTTTTTTAGAAGCACCACTCTTCTCTAACACTTGCTCCAACGCATCTTCACGCAAGTTTACTATACGCGTAAGTGCTGCCATCTCAGAGTCTTTGTCTCTAGGGATATCAAGCAGTTTTAAAAAAGCATCCACCACAGCATCTGCTCTGTCATGCGTCTTACTCTCATCAAGAAGTTCATAATACTTGTTCAAACTCCCCTGTCTATGTTGCAACTCATCATAGATGATTTGTAGGTCTTTCATAAATTGTTGTTTGTTCATTTTTTATTTTTATCTCCTAATTTATCTATACCACTTTTTATTAAAACACCTGTACCTGCAACCAAAGCTACTGGTATAAGAACAGCAGCTACAATTGACAATCCTACAGTAGCTTCAATTGCTTTAGAAGTTTTACTTCGTGAAGGTTTAATATATGGTTTTCGGTCTATTATATCTATATTTATAACGTTATTGAATTTACTTTTCTGAACTTTTAATTTTTGAGTTGTAGGTATTCTAGTCAATCCAGAAAAACGAACTTCAACATAATCTTGATGTCCAAGGCAAGTTATAATTATACATTTTGTTTTCCATCGTTCAAAAACAATATCTCTATCATTTTCTAGTCTAATATTTTCTTTTAATCTTCCCATATCATTATTTTTTATTTTAGAAGCTAGTCTTGTATTAATACTTTTATTTTTTATTTTTTTTATTTGAAATCGTAATCGTGTATATGTAGATGTAATACCCCTATATTGTGTGTCTATAAAAGTTGGTTTTTTATCTAAATTCCACCCTTCAGATTCTTGTAATATTTTTATTAAACTTTGCATACGCTTATAATTTTCTTTATGAAATACAAAACTATACTTCTCACCTACTAAAATAAAATGTTTTTCCTTATTATCTTCTAATAAATTTATAATTTTATCTTCTGAGATTTTCTTTACACTTGGGTGTGTACAACCAATTAAAAACAACAATACGCACATCATTAAAAATTTATGCATCCATATACCTTATTTATTTTTCAACATCCAAATAATAGGCTTCGCTAAAGCCAAAGCCTTCCCACGATGTGAAATCTCAGACTTCACATCCTCATCCAACTCACCCAAAGTCTTCTCATATCCAGAAGGAATAAACATCGGGTCATACCCAAATCCCTTCTCTCCTCTGGCTTCATCTATCACATCTCCATGCATCCAGCCATGCACCACATACTCACCATACTTTGAGACTATAGCAATCGCCGCAGTATAATACGCTGGTGTAGATTTCAACCCTTTTTCTTTGACAGCATCTATAAGTTTATATAGATTGTCTTTATCTGTCACACCCTCACCTGCATAACGTGCAGAGTAGATACCTGGTGCACCATTTAGCACAGGAAGAGAGATACCAGAATCATCAGAGATTACCAAATACTCTTCTCCCAACTTCTCATAAATAGTACGTGCTTTAATGAGTGCATTCGCTGCAAAAGTATCACCATCTTCTACTATCTCAAACTCACCCAAAAGGTCTGAAAAAGGGACTACTTCATCTTGACACATCTGTTTAAATTCTCGCAATTTGCCTTTGTTACCTGTTGCCAATACCAGTTTCATACGTGATTAACCTTTGTTTTACTTAATAGGAATATAATTAACACAAATTTTATCCTATTGGAGATGTTAAGATGATTAAACAGATTATGCCCTTAAGCCTTATTGTGGCTTTACGATTTTTTGGACTTTTTATTGTACTTCCTGTACTTTCCATCTATGCGCTAGATATGAAAGGTGCTACACCTTTCCTTGCAGGTCTTGTTGTAGGTGGCTATGCCCTTACACAAGCTGCTTTTCAAGTCCCTTTTGGGATGATGTCAGACAAGTTTGGACGTAAACAGGTTCTACTTTTTGGTCTACTTATCTTCATCGCAGGTTCAGTTATCGCTGCCATTTCAGATGACATTTATATGCTTCTTATCGGTCGTTTCTTGCAAGGAGCAGGAGCGATTGGTTCAGTTGTATCTGCGATGATTGCTGACCTTGTAAAAGAAGAAGAACGTGCCCACGCGATGGCTATCATGGGTGGGACGATTGCTATGAGTTTTGCTGCTGCGATGATTATTGCTCCTATTGTAGGTGGTCACTGGGGGATAGACAAACTCTTTTGGCTCACAGCCATACTCTCTGTGATGGCAATAGGTGTTTTGTTTACGGCTGTACCAAAACCTCCACACATCGTACACACCTACTCTGAAGAGGAGTCTAAGTTCTTTGAAGTGTTTAAAGACAGAGCATTGACACGTATGTACATTACTTTCCTTTTTCATTCAAGCATTATGACAATGGCATTTTTCATCATCCCCGTGGTAATGACACATCCTATCACTGAAGGTGGCTTTGGTTGGGAGAAAGCAGAGCTTTGGAAAGTCTATTTCCCTGCGATGATATTTGGGTTCATCGCCATGGCTCCAGCAGCTATCTTTGGTGAAAAGTATGGCAAAGGTAAAGAGATATTTATGATCTCTGTTGCCGTCATTTTCCTAGGCTTCATCGCGATGGGTTTTGCAACGACACCATGGGTTTTCATCTTGGGAGTAGTGCTTTTCTTCATCGGCTTTAACATGTTCGAGCCACTCTTGCAAAGCTTTGTTGCCAAGTTTGCCAAAGTACACCAAAAAGGTGCAGCACTAGGTGTGGCAAATACCTTTGCCTACACAGGTATCTTCATCGGTGGACTACTTGCTGGTTGGATTATGCAACACTACGACAGAGCTACACTTGCCATCGTCGTTGCTGTTATCTCTGTACTCTGGTTTATCTGGGTAGCTACCATGCCTAGCCCAAACAACAGAGGAAATGTCTACCTACCACTGGACATCTTCGACCGTGACAAAGTACACGCACTCACAGAACATGATGCCATCGTAGAGTCTTACGTAAACGAAACAGAAAACATTGCTGTGGTTAAATATGATAAAGATTTGATAGATGAAGATGAAGTGAGAGGGATGTTGTCGTAGGGTGTTGTACCCTCACAACACCAAAAATATATACATAAAAAACAACTTTACATTATCATTCAAATTCATGGGGTTGTCATGGGACAAGCATTAAAATACAGTGCAAGCGAAGCACTAAATGCTGAGTCGTACAACACCCTACCCCCTCACCATCTTCCCTAAAATTACGCCAAAAAAAAGCCCTGCATCTCAAAAGAGATACAGAGCTTTAAGATATAAACTGAAATAACTATTAAAGCTTACACTCTCCAAGCGTCACTTCTCTATACTCCACATCCATCAACGCACAAGCACGTTTCATGATGCCTTCTTGTGTAAATCCGAACTTCTCAAAGAGTAGGTCTGCTGGTGCAGAGGCTCCGAAGGTTTCCATGCCTAGTACGTCATCTGCGTAGCGGTAGTACTCTGTCGCTGTAGCAGCTTCTACTGCTAGTACTTTGGTACTTGGGTCTATTACTGTATTTTTGTACTCTGCGTCTTGCTCGTTGAAGAGGTCAAGACATGGTACAGAAACTACGTTGGCTTTGATGCCAAGTACGGCTAAGTGACATGCTGCTTTAAGACATGGCATAAGCTCTGAGCCAGATGCCATAAGTGTGAAGTTTGCATCTTTACGTTTTTTCACGATGTAAGCACCTTTGCTTACTTCACCAAAGTCACGTTTTGGTTTAAGTGTTTGGAGTTTTTGACGGCTAAGTACAAAACCGTGTGGTGCTTGTATCTTTAACGCTGTTTCCCATGCTGCTACATTTTCTGTAGCATCTGCTGGTCTCCATACGTAGAAGTTTGGTAGTGCTCTAAACTGGCTGATATGTTCTATCGGCTCATGTGTTGGACCATCTTCACCTACACCGATACTGTCGTGTGTCCATACAAAGAAGTTTTGGATACCTGTCAATGCTGCGATACGCGCAGAAGGTTTCAAGTAGTCAGAGAAGACAAAGAATGTTGCATTAAATGGAATCGTCGTACCATAGAGTGCCATCGCATTGGTGATAGCAGCCATAGAGTGCTCACGGATACCAAAGTGTAGGTTTCTACCTTTAGGGAAGTCACCCATGTCTTTGAGTTCTGTTTTGTTACTCGGTGCAAGGTCTGCTGACCCACCTAAGAAGCTTGGTACGGCTTTGGCAATGGCATTAAGTATCTTACCATTAGAGTCTCTTGTAGCCATCGCTTTGTCTCCAGAGAAATCTGGGAATTCAATAGCAGAGAAGTCTGGGTTAAGTAGTTTTTCAAGTGCTACATTTTGCTCTACAAGTGGTGCTTCTTTGTGTCTGTGAATCCACTCTTTTTCTGCAAGTTCACCTTGCTCAATGGCACATCTAAATCTAAGGAGTACATCTTCAGGCACAGCAAAAGTCTCTTCAGGGTTAAAGCCCTCTTTCTCTTTTGACTCTGCAATAATTTTGTCGCCAAGAGGCGCACCATGTGTATGGTGTGTACCTTCTAGCTCACCCGCACCTTTACCTATAATAGTATTGGCAATAATGATAGTCGGTTTAGTAGCCGTTTTTACTTCTTCTAACACTTTTTCTATGTCATCATAACAGTGCCCGTTAATTTTCTTCACATCCCAGTTCTGTGCTGCAAAACGCGCTGCAACATCTTCACTCCAAGCGATACTTGTATCACCCTCGATGGTAATGCAGTTAGAATCATAGATAAGTACCATATCTTTAAGCCCAAGGTGTCCCGCAAGTGAACATGCTTCATACGAGATACCCTCTTGTAAGTCACCATCACCACAGAGACAATATACTTTATGGTCTATCAGCTCACAAGTCTCAGAGTTTACCTGCTCTTTGGTAAAGGCTTCAGCCATAGCAAAACCAACGGCATTGGCGATACCTTGTCCGAGTGGTCCTGTAGTTATCTCTACACCTTCAGTATGTCCGTACTCTGGGTGACCTGGTGTTTTAGAGTCTAGTTGACGGAAGTTCTTTAGGTCTTCAAGACTTACATCGTAACCCCAAAGGTGAAGCAGTGAATAAATCAATGCAGAACCATGTCCTCCAGAGAACACCAAACGGTCACGGTTAAGCCATTTTGGGTTTTTTGGGTTGTGGCTTAGTTTTTCTGAAAGTACCACAGCAATGTCTGCAAGTCCCATAGGTGCACCTGGGTGTCCTGAATTTGCTTTTTGCACCATATCTGCTGCTAAAAATCGAATGGTATTTGCCATTTTTTTACGCATTTTGTTCTGCTCTGTCATTACTGCCATGTATTAGTCCTTATGTCTATTGAGATATTTTGTTATCAAGGGTTGTAA
>DRQB01000021.1 GCA_011330645.1 Campylobacterota bacterium
TACGATACATCTCTAACTTCTCCTCAGGGAAAATGGCAAAAGCACTCTGTCTTTCTCTCTACCTTAAAGGCGCAGATGTCTGTTACATCACCACTATGGGAAATGAAGGTTTACCAAGTGGTGTCTACACCATTGATGCAGATGATGCTGAAGAGATATTTGACTACACCAAAGATGCCATACGTGTATCAAAAAAAGGGAAAATGTCTAAAGCTTCTATGAATGCCTCTGACAGACACCTCATACAAAAAGAGCCCTACCTGTTTATGGTAGCTGCTGTCGCTGACTACAAACCCAAATACCCTCAAGCAGGAAAACTCAAAAAATCTATGATTGGAGAGTCTTGGAATATAGAGCTTACACAAACGACAGACATTCTTTCTAGTTTAGACAAGACAGATATTAAAACTGTAGCATTTAAAGCAGAGATGGACTCCCAAGAGGGACTAAATAATGCGATAGCACTTCTAGATAAAAAACGTGTAGATGCCGTATGTTACAACCTGCTTGATGATGCCAAAAGTTTTGGGGGAGATGAGAATGAAATCACATTTATCACCAAAGATGCACAAGTGCCTTTAGGACGAACAGACAAACTTACACTCTCTGCCAAAATATTGGATGAAGCAAAAAAACTTAGCCACAATGAAAATCAACTTACGGATATAGACTAAATATGCAAAGCTCGACTATCAAACACCTTGCAATCATCATGGATGGAAATGGACGATGGGCAAAAGAGCGTGGCTTTAAACGCACCAAAGGACATGAAGTTGGAGCAGAGACTATTCGTACGATTACAACCTATTGTGCAAAACATAGTGAAATAGAAACTGCTACTTTTTATGCTTTTAGTACAGAAAACTGGAAACGTCCAAAATTAGAAGTAGAGTTCCTTATGAAATTACTAGACAAGTACCTTAAAAATGAACTTAGCACCTACCAAAAAAATGATATACGTTTTCAAGCTATTGGCAATATCCAAGAGTTTTCAAAACCTCTACAAGCTCGTATCAAAAAAACGGAAGAGCTTACACAAAATAATAGTAGCCTCATACAAGTATTAGCCTTAAATTATGGTAGCAGATCAGAGATAACTTCAGCAGTTAATAAGCTAATTTCTGAAGGTAAAACAAATATAACAGAAGAAGATATCTCAACACATCTACAGACACCCTACACAGATATAGACTTGCTCATTCGTACTTCAGGAGAAGAACGTATTTCAAACTTTTTACTTTGGCAATTGAGCTATGCTGAACTCTATTTTTCACCTACACTTTGGCCAGACTTTACAGCCAATGAGTTAGAAGATATAATACAACAATATAAAACAAGAACACGCCGTTTTGGAGGCATAAAATGATTGAAATAACACTAGGAGTATTGGTCTTTATTTTTGGAATCATGATTGGTTCCTTTTTAAATGTAGTCATTTACCGTATACCTAAAAATGAGAGTATTGCGTTTCCTGCATCCAAATGCCAAAGTTGTCAAACACCACTAAAGTGGTACCACAACATTCCTATTTTTTCTTGGGTTTTTTTAGGAGGCAAGTGTGCTTTTTGTCATGAACCTATTGCCAAACAGTATCCCATTGTAGAATTTATTACAGGCATCATTTTTGTAGCTCTTTTTTATAAAACAGGGTTAGTATGGTATTTACCATTTGTCGCCGCCTCTTTTGCTGCACTTTTTGCCCTGGTTATAATAGACTTCAAATATATGGCTGTTCCTGATTCGGTAAATTTTGCAGCACTTGCATTTGCCTTAGTACAGCCAGATTTCTTACATGCAGCTATGTATGCTGCCATTGCCGCGGGAGGACTCTACCTCATTGGCTTATTGTCATCACTGCTTGCACGTAAACAAGCTATGGGAGGGGCAGATGTCATTGTTGCTGGTACCATGGGAGCTCTACTAGGTTTTCCTAACTTCTTTATTGCTATATTTCTTTCTGCTATTTTAGCTATGATACCGGCAATGATATGGAGAGATAAGGGTGTACCTTTTGTTCCTTTTTTAGCCTTAGCAACCTTCATTGTCTATTTATATGATATACAAGCAACACAACTTTTGAAAGTACTTATTTATGGTTAATCTAAAAGGATATATCTCGTCAAATTTCACCAAAGGGTTTTTGACGATATTTTTACCTTTTTTTCTCATTATATCATTGGTGTACCTTGTAAAGATTTCATCTTTAACCTCACAAATACAAATTACTTTTGTTGAACTTCTTACACTCTATGGGTACTCTGTACCTGATATTATCTTCTATACGCTCCCTTTATCTTTTGTAGCAGCGTTGGCAAATGTGCTGGTAAAACTTTCTCAGGACAATGAACTCATTGCACTCTATGCATTAGGACTAAATGCGAACAAAGTATTACGATCTTTACTCTTTTTGGGTCTGCTATTTTCTATCCTTTTAGGTGCTATCTCATTTTTGGCTATGCCTCTTAGCAAGCAACTCTATAAAGAGTTTAAAAGCGCTAAAAAATCTGAAGCGAAACTCAACATTGTCGCAGGAAAATTAGGTCAAAAATTTGGGGACTACTATATTTATGTAAAAGAAAATAAAAAAGATGTCTTCCATGATATTGTTATTTATAATCGTACCAAAAAAGATGTAGAACAATTCTTTTCCTCTCAAGAAGGTAAACTCAATAAAAGTAATGGCATTACATCTTTGAAACTTAATGATGGATATGGATATACTTACACCAAGGAAAAACTGCAACAGGCTAAATATAAAAGTCTAGAAGTATTTGATACCACGCAAAGTAAATCATTTCATTTTCAAGATATCATTGCTCACTGGAGTAGTGCAAGTACAAATATTATCATGCTACATAGGATTCTTTTTTTTATTTTTGTAAGTTTGATTCCTCTACTTTCAGTTTATATTATTGCAGCCTTCACTATGATTAATCCTCGCTATCAGGCTAATCGCTCTTTCCTTGTGATTTTTTTAACGACTTTAGGACTTTACCTAACTGCTTCCTCTTTAGAAAAATGGGGGAATTTCTCTATTTTACTGATTACTGTAATTACAGTCACCTTTTTAGGGCAATGGCTCTTTAAAAAGCGTGTAGCAA